>JAJXVI010000667.1 GCA_021782195.1 bacterium
AGGGCGGTTTCGCATCGACGGTGGTCTCCTTTACACGAATTACGGCACTTACAGCCGCAACCCCAGGATACATCGGCAGGGTTTCCGTTTCAGGGCACGATTGTTGACGAAGCGCGAATACGTTGTTGCCGTGTTTGCACACGTTGTTGCCGTGTTTGCATACGTTGTTGCGGGTAGCGCGGCGTTCAACAACTTCGCGGCGCTGTTTGCACACGTTGTTGCCAGAAGCGAACGCGTCCCCACCGACGAAACAAGAAGGACCCGGGACCCGTTTCGTGAACCCGGACGGTGTTCGCGAGGGTGACCCGAGCAGATTCTGCGAGGCGAGGCAGACAGAGAACGGTGACGGAAGAAAGACGCGCACGCCGATCAGGTTTCCAGCTTGAGGCTTTTCTTCAGGGACTGCGAGAAGCCACGTTCGCACCCGATCCCGCGGATGCCGGCGCGTCACTCGCGAGCGAGGAGCGTCGCCAACCGTGTGAAGCGTCAGACGCGCCAGAGAATGCTTCCGCAGATGCGACGGCGGAGGCCACGGCGGAGGCCACGGCGGAGGCGGATGCGGAGGCCACGGCAGAGGCGGAAGGGTCTTTCTCGAAAGCCGAGGCGTTGAGTGAAAACCGACAAGAGTACACGGCGTTCATTGAACCGTTGCGCCAGGCCCTTGTCGCCTATCGCAGGGGGGAAATCAATCAACCCCAACTGCTCCAACTCACCGAGATCACGCACCTGCAGCTAAGCGGCACGTTTCACGCGCTCGCAGACAGCCTGCACGAGACCCCATCAAGCGATGGCGCGTGTGACCTGCTCGAGGCATACCAGCATCTGATCGACGCAATCGACCAGATGCGCGAACGACTGTCGGTCCGGATCTGCGACCGAGACGAAGTCAACCATCGCTGGAATGCAGTCGAGAGGGCCGCACGGGAGGCCGGCCGCACGTTGCGCCAGATCGAAGACGAGGTAGGGGCGCGCGTGGCATCATTCTGCTTTGCCTGTCTCAGGCCATGCGCCGAGGAGGCGACGCACTGCCCGACGTGTGGAACGGTTCGTCCGCGCTGAATCACGGGGCCGGCAGTGGCGTAGGGTTGTCCGCTGTCGGGTGCGAAGTAGGAAAAATTGACAATCTATCACCGCCGGTTCGAGGCGGGCAGGGGATCGAGAGGGAACTCACAGTGAGCGGTCCGGTAATGAACCTGACGTGGGTGGACTGGGCGATCATGCTGGTCTACTTCGTATTCGTCCTGGGCATCGGCTTCGCACTGCGGCGGTCGACGCGCAACTCCACCGACTTCTTCATGGCCGGCCGTGCCATGCCCGCGTGGGTTGCCGGCCTTGCCTTCATCTCGGCCAACCTGGGTGCCCAGGAAGTGATGGGCATGGCAGCGTCGGGAGCCAAGTACGGTATCGCGACGAGCCATTTCTACTGGATCGGGGCCATCCCCGCCATGGTGTTCGTGGGGCTGTTCATGATGCCGTTCTACTACGGATCGCGCGCCCACTCGGTACCGGAGTACCTGCGGCTGCGTTTCGACGAAAAGACCCGCGCGCTCAACGCGGTCACCTTCGCAATCATGACAATTTTTTCTTCTGGGATCTCGATGTTTGCAATGGCCAAGCTGATTGCAGCCCTGCACCTGCTCGCAGGCCTCCACATCGGTCCCGGCGCCTCGTTTCACGTCAGCATCGTGCTCTCGGGCATCATCGTGCTCGCCTATATCTTCCTTGGAGGGCTGACAAGCGCAATCTACAACGAGGTATTGCAGTTCTTCCTCATCGTCGCTGGATTTCTGCCCCTCGTGCTCCTCGGTCTGCACGCAGCCGGTGGATGGAAGGGGTTGCACGAGCGCTTGCCCGCCGCCTACACCAGTTCGTGGGCCGGCATGACGACCCCGTCGCACAACCTTCTCGGCGTTGAATGGTTCGGACTCGTGATGGGACTCGGGTTCGTGCTCTCCTTCGGATACTGGTGCACCGACTTCCTGGTCGTTCAGCGCGCAATGTCCGCAGACTCGATGGTGTCCGCGCGACGCGTTCCGCTCATCGCCGCACTCCCGAAGATGCTCTTCCCGGTACTCGTCATCCTGCCGGGCATCGTCGCCGTGGCCCTCACTCCGGCGGCCGTCACCCGTTGCGCGGCCACCGCGGGGTGGCACGCACCCGCCCAGGCCCCCTCGCAGTATCAGCTCATCATGCCCGAACGCGACGCACAGGGAAACCCGAAGAAAGACCAGGAAGGGCACATCATCTACGACTACAACATGGTCGTTCCCAACATGCTGGCGGCATTCTTCCCGACCGGCCTGCTGGGTCTCGGTCTTACCGCGCTCCTGGCCAGCTTCATGTCAGGAATGGCGGGCAACGTCACGGCGTTCAATACCGTCTGGACGTATGACCTTTACCGCTCCTACGTACGCAAGCACGCCGAGGACGACCACTATCTGTGGATGGGAAGGATGGCCACGATCTTCGGGGTCTTACTTTCCATGGGGGCGGCCTATCTTGTGGCGTCGTTCAACAACATCATGGACGCGCTGCAGATGGTGTTTGGCATTGTGAACGCCCCCCTGTTCGCCACGTTTCTCCTCGGCATGTTCTGGAAACGCGCCACCGGCCACGGAGCCTTTGGCGGCCTGCT
>JAJXVI010000668.1 GCA_021782195.1 bacterium
ACCACGGTTTCTGGCGACGACCCTCCCGCCAGGAACGAATACCAGCTTCGAACATGCAGATGTTTCATTGCGAGTCTCCTTCAGGCCCCAATGAGGCTGCGTCTTCCCCGTTCCTTTGAAGAGAAGGAAGAATCAAGCCGGGACAGGGTCGCGCGAGATTCCAACTTCAGTCGAGAACGCGGCTGAGAGTGGCAGACGCGATGACGGCTGTGGAGGAGTCTGTTGCCGGGGGGCAGCCAGAAGGCGTGGTATGGAAATTGCTCAGACGCCAACCACGGTCGCCTGTTTGGCGATCATGTTCGTGATCGTCCGAAGGCATGGTATGGAAATCGCACAGAGGATTTTGACTGCAGTTGTTGTTTCCCACGAAGATTTCGAAGCTGCTCTGTTCGCAGACCAGGCGGTAGTAGGTGCGTCGCTCGCCTTCAAGCCTGAGGGGGTCGGTCCACCAGCGTCCGCGGTACGTCCACCGGTCGGCGACCGTCTTGACGCGATAGACGCGGGAACGCCAGCGCATGGCAAGCGGCGATCCGTTTTTGAAGAGCATTTCAACGGGTTCCATGTACAGCTTCATGGCCGATTCCTCGTGCGTTGAACGACGGTGACCGGTACAAGTTGAAAGGCTTCCTCTGGAAGGTAGGCGTCGGCATCGAACCCGACCACGCGCAGCGATGTACCGGGCTGGCGCCTTTCTACCTCAGCCACGGCGCGTTCTAGAGAAGCTCGTTTTTCATCCCAGAGAAGCTCCTGGTGGGCTGTGGGGCGTACCAGCCCCTCGAGCGTCACGGAGATGTGGTCGATGCCATGGTGGATGGTGGCAGATGCATCTCGGGCGGCGAGCTGTGCGAGGGGCCAGATCTTTTGAAACTCGGACGTTGGCGCGTGACTGATGCGACGCGATGTCTTGACCTGGCGGTTGCCGGTCATGCCGACGGTGACCATCTGTGCCTGTTGTTGCAGTTCGCAGATTGCTGTCGCTCGAATCGGATTGTGTGGGGGAAGGGGCAACTTGAAGGATGCCTGTGGAGGTGGTTGCTCTCCACTGAGGCGTTTCACCACCACTGTGCTGAGGTGATGCAGTACCGGTTCCCACTCGGCGGGTTCAAGCATCGGTTCGGGTGCCTCATACTCTGCACGAATGGACGGGGGAAGCACGAACGGTTGCACGGTTCGGGTATCTCGTTCGTGTAGCAGCGCGGAAAGCGCACGCCCTTCGGAAAACTGTGCCTGCAACTGGAGCGGCGTCATGCGTGCAATCTGGCCGACGGTGTGGAAGCCCAGCCAGGCGAGGCGTTCCAGGGTGTCTATGCCGATGCCGAGCGTTGCGAGCCAGTGAATCGGTAACCCCCTTCGGAATGACTCTTCCTCTCCGCAGACATCCAGTACGCTTGTCGGACCGGCGCTCATGGCTGCAAGCCACGCGGAAGCGCGATCCCCAGCGATTCCGATGCGTGCTCGCAGGCGGTGGGCCACGCGTGAAGCGTCGACCCCTTTTCCCAGGTTCAGTACCGCGATCCCTTCTTCAGCCAGTGCTTCGACGTCGCGGCGTGTGCTTGCGTCACCGGGTCGGTGGACGAAGTTGGCGTGCAGTCCGGACTCCATCCACGGGGTAAGTGTATGGATCCACGCCAGTGCAAGGTCCCAGGCGAGGCGGATGCGGGGACCGGGATGCAGTCGCACTTGCGCTTCTGGGAAGCGTGCGCGCGCTCGTTCGATGGACCATCCTCTGGCGACTCCTTCGGCGCGCAGTCGTTCGGAGCGTGCGACCACCCTGCCGCCAAGTTGAACCAGCACGTCTCGCGTTTTCAGTGCAGACTCGAATAATTGCACGGTCCACACAGGAAAATCCAGGATGAACAGGATTGTAAAAGGCATGGGCTTTCTCCGTGCAAGAGATTTTGCTACGTTTGTCTGGCGTGGAATGGTAATTAAAAAGATCTTTCCACAGCGATGGGCTGCATGATGTGGGCTGCATGGCGTGGGAAAAAGCCGATAGAACTTCAGCCGCCAGATGGCATTGCGCCAGATGGCATTGCGCCAGAACGCATGGACGCGCGGTGCATCCCCCTGAGTCGTGTGACACGACATCAACGCTTTACGTGTACAGTATAGTGTTGTTTTGTGCACGTGTCAAGCGTGTAACTGGCCGGCTACCATCTTCGAACACGCTGCACGGCCTGCCGCTCTGGGGGTGACTTTCAAATTGACAGTCCCTGGCGCTGTAGCACTCTCGTTCGCTGCCCCGACGATACCAGCACTTTTGCGTGAGCGCCAACCATCAGTCGCCTTTCATCTTACCGGCGCAACGACGCTGGCCGGCGCACCCTGTCAGGAAGACCCGGGCCCCGCAGATTGACCGCGACGCACCTGATCTGATGCGTTTCGAGGTTTGCCCCCTGATCTGTGCCCGACATCCCCTGAGACGCAACGGTGCCTACGATCGTGGGTCTGGCTGGCCGGCTCGGGGATCATGTCTTGCGTCATGGAAGAACTGGCTGTCTGTCGGATTCGTCGTGGCGGCTTACGCTTCGTGTCGTGACGTTGAGGCTCTCGCAATGAGTGAAGTCAAGTTGCGCCTCGCGCCCCGGCGGGTGCTCTTGCTCGAAGAACACCTCCTTGCCTGCGCCGTGCG
>JAJXVI010000669.1 GCA_021782195.1 bacterium
GTTTCGCACGCCGGATCCCCCGCGTGGTCGGCCAGAGCGTCGAAGCAGCGGACGAGATCCATCAATCGCACGGACGCGTTCGCGGCGCTCGGACTCGGAGCGACGTACAGGCACGTCGCGCCCACCATCGCCTCCAGTGGCCCCGCGACGCGAAGAGAGGTCGGATCGCCCCCGAGTCCCCATCGAACGAAGGGTCGCGCGGCGGTGAGTCCCTGAAAACAGGCGACTGCCGGTTGCCAGAGGCGGATACGATCCAGAAGGTTCGGGGCCCATTCTCGAAAATCACGCACGTGGAGAGACGAGGCGCTGTTCGATCCTGTCTTTACGAGGTCGGTAAAGCCGAAACCGCAGTCGATCAGCGCCGCGTCGTGGGCAGGCGTGAGTCTGTCGGCGCGAAGCTGCCAGCGCGCAGACAGACTCAGACGAGAAGCCGATAGTGCCGGCCAGAAGCGATTGCCGGGTCGCGCGAAGTAGTGGCCGACCCCCACCGAATACAGGCTCGGATTGATTCCTACAAACAGGACCCGCATCTTGGGGGCAACGAGGTCTGGCAGTGTCTCGAACGGGTACCCGTGGGTCACTTCACTGACTCGTGCGCGAAATCGCGCGAGCTTTCTCCGGCGACGCTGGACAGAGATGCGGCAACCGAAGCGACTGCACGGTCGGCAGCACCTCCATGCGTGGCATACAGTGCCCGAAGGTCGGATGCCACGCGGTGACGATCACTGCCTTGGGCACCGTTGTAGCTGTATGGGCCCAGTGTTCCGTCGGTGCGTCCGATACACGGGAACGGCAGACGCCCGGACGTCGCATGATCGAAAAAGGCAAGCACACGTTCGGCCACAAGGGTCGGCGTCAGAAACCCCGAGAGTTCCGGTACCACCGGCACGTCGGAAAGAAGGTTGGGTTGCGAGTAGACCCGCCCGATGTAACGGTCGACCATGGTGCGCATGATCAGGCGCTTGAGCATTCTACCGACCATGGGAAGCCAGTCAAGCAGCCCGAGTACACCGTACCAGGGAATGCGCTCCATACGGTTCATGGGAAGAACAAGCAGGAACGGACATCCGAGGCAGCCCGCCTCCCCCGTTTTTGTACCGGGAATGCTCACGGCAAAGTCGGCCGTTGCAAGAACGGGGAGGGTGCTACCGCGGGTGAGTGTGAGCCGCGTTCCCGCAGCGCTGACCAGGTCCCATATCGCGTCCTCCTTCTGGACAAGCCTGCCGCGGATGCCGCCCATGCTCGGATGCGGTTCCGCCTGAATGCCTCGCCGAACCTGTCCCCACTCGAGATAGGGCGAAATGAGGAGTGAGAAACGCGCGTGCGGCAAAGCGTGACGGATGTGCTCGGCGGCTTCAAGGTAGAACGGTCCCAGTCCGGAAACCTCCTCGATACGACTTCCAGGGAGGAACGCGATATGAGGCCCGGACTCGGAAGGGCGACTGGAAGATTCCAAGGGGTCTTCACGTGCCAGGGTCGGACGAGGTGTGCTTTCCTTGAGAGAGGTTTGCACCGCGTCAACGATAAGGTCGCCGACGACTTCGATTCGGTTCCTGTTGATACCCATCCGACAGAGTCGTCGAGCATCCTCCTCCGTCTTCACGAAGTAGCCGCGAATCCACCGATCCCACGTGCGGTGCGCCCACTGAAAGGCCCACGTCGGAAGATTCCAACGCCACGCCAGCAACCCCGCATACATCAGGTCTCCGCCGAGGTGAAGGAGCGCCGTTCCCGGCGTGGGCAGGCCTCGCACGATCAATGACATGAGTCGGTGTACCGGAACGACCTCGTCAACGCCAGGTACCGAGCGTGCCACGTCTTCTTCTCGGCCACTCGCAAAGGTACACGGGAGCAGGATGACCACAACGCGGACGTGGGCCCAGCGTCGCCGGATGGCGGCAACCATCGGGACCAGAAATCCGGAAATCTCGCCGGGACTGTTTGCAGTGATATAGAACGTTTGTGGGGATGACATTGCGGAAAGGGTTCGACCACGCCACCGGCTGTCCTTCGCGTCGACTCCGTCGCAGATTTGTGAGGGTCGATCATTTCATTCCCGAGACGCCACGGTGTCATGTCCGTGAATCTACATATGGGGTCCATACGAGCAAACCATCCACTATATATTGTAGGTTTCGGGGCACCCGTGACACTGTCAGGAGGGTTTTCGGGCAGCGCCACGGAACAAGGATTGCCTGCAGAATCAATCCGGACGGCCAGGTTCCACCAGGAACGGAAAGGGGTGGAGAACGCACATCGAGTGTCTCTCGCAACCGCCCCTCTTCATCGGGAAAGGCAATCGAGTGATATTCACCGTTACGATGGTACCTGCGATCGACGTGGTATATACGCTCAGAGATTGCCTCGACACGATCTGCACTGCTCGTTCCCGACTCTGGTACGCTGCCGGGAAAGGGATCAACGTTGCTCGCGGAGTGAAGGACCTCGGCGGCCACGCGCGCGTCTTCGGTCTGGCGGGAGGAATCAGCGGCAGGCTCTTGCAAGCCCTGCTCGCCACTGACGGATTGGAGGCCACGCTGATTCCGGCGTCTTTCGAAGTTCGTGTCAACGCAACGCTGAGCACGCCGGGCGGCGAGCTGCATATTGTAGAAGACTCCCCTTCTC
>JAJXVI010000670.1 GCA_021782195.1 bacterium
TCGCTGCGTAGCAGCCAGGGAACAAAGCGCGAGACTGTCTCCTACCAGGCAGGTCTGCGGCAGGCGCCGGCGGGCTACACGCCCGGCGAGCGGGTCCGCTTGAGCGATTCTCACACAGGCTGCTAGGGAGTTTCGGGCGTCGGCGTCGGCGTCGGCGTCGGTTGCGCCACGGGCACGCCAATTGCGCGTAACAACTCGTGACGGCTGGCCTTGCCAGCTTCATTGGATCCGTCGAGCGAGTTGATGTCGACCTGGGAGAGTCCGATGCGTGGTGTGAATGCTTTTGTGTAGAACGCTGCACAGAGTTTCCGCGCGGTTGTGGTCGGGTTGGGGCGGGCCTTTACGGTTGTGCGGTTCAGGACACTGCTGTCCGGACCCAGAAGTTCGACCGATGCCCCAACGGGCGTCGTCGAGACGCGAATCATGAAGCCACCGCCGACGTCATTGAAACGAGGCGAAGCGTGCAGCCAGCGCGCGACAATGAGGGCTGTGGCGGAACCATCGTTCTCGATGGTGACGGGGATGGCAAGGCCCAGTGCGCGGATTACGTTGGGATCCCGGTCCATGACTTCTCGCCAGCAGGACATGGCGCGAACCGAATCACCCTCTCTCTCGTAACATTCCGCAAGAAGGGCCGTGACGCGCGCGCGGAGCAATGCCTCGACTTCGGGCAGTCCTTTCATGGCCGCGGTCAGGTTGGTGATGGCGCTGGCCGGATAACCACGCGCTTCGTCTGCCTCGCCAATCGCGGCCTCGAGATACGGGCGTTCGCGGTCGGCAACGGCTCCGGTGCGGGCCATGAGCCGCTTCATCTCAACGCAGACCACGCCGTCTCCCAGCACTTTGTGGAGAATCGGACGAACCCACTCGATGACGCGCGAGTCGATTCCGTAGGGGCGAAGGGCCCAGGCAAGGCGCCGGTGAGAAATGATGAGCGCGGCCAGCCTGCTGCTTGTCGACCATTTTTCGCGAGCATTTTCAAGGCGCTGGAACTGCAGGCGAAACCATTCGGGCCAGGTGCACCACGTCAATTCCTCGCGCTCGCGTTCCCCTTCCAGCGTGAGGAGTTCCCTGTAGAAGGTGAGGGACGCAATCTCCGTCACCACCGGATTCATGCTGTTGCCACCCCGTCGGTCCGGGCGGTTGAGCGTGCGTCGCACGAGTTGCAGGGCGTCCTGGTCGTATCCCAGCGGCACGAGAAGCGAGGCCGTGATGTCCTGCTCCTCGTTCCATCGCTGTTGCTCGAGGTAGGGTTGAGCCGCGTGGGACCAGGCGTGCATCTGTTTTACGGCGTTGATGGCTTCAGCAAATCGGGCCGATCCGATATAGAGCGTCGACAGGAAGGTCCACGGGTTGGTGTAGCTGGCCGGGTTGAAGTAGTGGGTACCTTCCAGCAACAACCTCTCTTCGTCCCCGAATCGGTGTAGTTCCTCAGCCTGCTCTGCCGCGTTGTAGAAGTACGTGGCGTCCAGTGACCAGCCGTGTTGCTTGACCCGGCGGATGAGGTCGACGAAGTCGAGGTACGCCCGTTCGAGATGTCCCTGTTCGCCGTTGATGGCGCCGAGCGTGTTGAGCGCCTGGGTGACGCTGTCCTCGTTGTCCGGCTGGTCGCGCAGCGCCTGCTCGCATCGCATCCGAGCCGCCCTGTAGTGGCCGAGTTTCATCAGCGGCCAGGCGTACCACGCGGGGTGGGTCGGCGTATACAGTCGATTGATCGTTGAAATGAGCCGAAGTTGCTCGTGAAAGCGCTCCATCTGGCCTGCAACGTCGATCATGCTCATCAGGATCTGGCTGTGAAGACGCCACGGGCCGTTCGATGGAATGTCCTCGCCGCCGTACTCGGCCTCCAGACGCTTTCGTGCACCGGTGAGGTAGTACCAGGCGCGTGGCAGGTTGCTCTCAGAGCGTTCCGTGACGAGCCCCATGAGGTACCAGCTCTCGAACGAGTCGGGTTTCGAGGCGAAGATCTGGTCGGCCAGTTCACGGGCCCGCACGTAGCGCCCCTCACGCATCAAGCGCCGGGCCTCGTTGACTCTGGGGTCGACCGGATAGCTGCCGGTGGAAAACAGCGGTCGTGCCTGGGCGACGCGTAGTCCGGTGCTGCACAGCAGCGCCAGGAGCAGAGCGCGGTAAACCCACGCCTGCACGCGCCGGTCGGGCATGACAGCATGTGGCATCAGCGGGAAACCGCCTGGCGGGAGAGGGTGGCGCGGCTCAGTGTCTCTATCGGGGTACGGATGCAGGCATTGACGACCTCATGTGTGCTGCCCGAACCCGGTGCCAGTTCCATGCGGTGCGCAAAGACGTGGGGCGCCAGACGCACGATGTCTTCAACCGACACGTAGTCCCGCCCGCGCATCATGGCGAGGGCCTGGAGAGCGGGGATCATCAAAACCAGACTGCGGGTGGATATGCCTTGAAGGACTTTCGGGCTGGACCGGATGGCGTGTGCGATGTCGACCAGACACGCTTCCACGCGATCGCTGACGAACACGCAATCGTCAATTGCTTTCCGAGCTGCCACCACCTCACCGCGGGTCACGCGTGGAAACGCGCCGTCGTCGAGGTTGCCCTGTCGGAGCTTACGGGTGTTGAGTACCTCGATCTCGGCGCCGCGATCGAT
>JAJXVI010000671.1 GCA_021782195.1 bacterium
GATGGATGTCCACCGACGTGAGGCTCCTCCGGCGCGTCCTCGGCAACCTTGTGAAAAATGCGCTGGAAGCGTCGCGAGTTGGCCAGGTCGTCACGGTCAGGGCAGAGCGATCCGACGGTGGAATCCGCTTCGAGGTCCACAACCCCACCGCAATGACTGAAGACGTGCAACTGCAGGTCTTCAAGCGCTCCTTCTCCACGCGTGGGGAAGGGCGAGGCGTGGGTACCTACAGCGTCAAACTGCTCACGGAAACCTACCTGAAAGGCAAAGTCGGCTTCTCCTCCGCCCCTGACAGCGGGACGACCTTCTGGTTCTGGCTCCCGGGAGTGCTCCCCTGATCGCGCACCTCTCCTCGCAGCGGGAGTGGACGGCGGGAGCGTCCCAGCGGACGGCGGGAGCGGACGGCGAGCGGATCAGCGCACCGAAAGTTCACGCGCGCGCGGCAGGCTGAACCAGAACGTCGCCCCTCCCTGCGGATTGTTGTAGGCGCCCATCGCCCCCCCGTGGAGCAACACAATCTGTTGACAGACCGCCAGGCCCATGCAGGTTTCCGGGGGCCTTCCACGAGATCCGTTTCCAAGACGCAGGGCATGAACCTGCAGGCGCTCCCCCTCGGCTATCGGATTCCCCTGGTCCTCAATCTCGCATCGCACGCTTTCGCGGCAGCGGCGGGTACGAACGACCACCGTCCCCGCGGGTGGGGTGCAGTGCACAGCGCAGGCCAGGAGGGAGCCGCAAACCTGCATGGTGCGGACGACGTCCCCGAGCACACGCACTGTCCTGGACAGTTCGAGGGAGAGCGTAATGTGGCTGCCGCGCGCCTCATCCTGCAGGTCGCTCACGGCACGCGTCAATACGGCATTCAGATCGAAGGGCTGCTTCTCCAAGCGCACGCCCCCTTCGCGCAACACCTCGAGGTCAAGCAGGTCGCCTATCGTCTTTCTCATCCGTGCAGCGTTCGCGGAAATCTCATCGAGGAAATCCACGGCCTCCTCGCTCACCGTTCCTCCCGACGGGCAGAGCGTCTGCAAAACACGCACCGCAGCCAGTACTGAGGTCAGAGGGCTCTTCAGCTCATGACTTGCAGTCACCAGGAATTCATTCCTTGCCTGGAACGAGCGCTGATGTCGCAGATGCGCTTCCATGCGTGCAAAAAATCCCGACAATTCCAGCGGACGTGAAACGCAATCGTTCGCCCCGAGCTCAAAAAAGCGAACGTGTTCGGCACGGTTTATGTGGTCCGTAAGGACGATGACTGCAAGCTCATTCGCCGAAAATCTCGCGCGAATCTCTGCCAGCTGGTGCAGGGCACTACAGTCAGGCGGATGCGCGTCAAGGAGTACCCCCGAAACTCGCTCCCGTCCGATCATTCCAGGCAGATCGCCGCCGGATATATCGAGGGTCTCATGTCCTCGGTTGCGCAAGAGTTCCACGAGCGCGGCACGTTCCGGCGGGCGGTCTCCGACCACGAGCAACTTCACTTTCGACATAGGGCACTCCCCTGCCCCCCCGCCGTCCCGACGAGGTACCTGCAGCCGGCATCTCCCGCGCTCAACAGCACGGAATCAGGCATCCACGCACTCATCACACAGTGATTCGTTACACGGTGGGCGTCCTCGAAAGCTCGATTCAGGAAGAAGACGCTGACACGAAAATGCGTTGGGCCCACTGCTCCCCCGGTCTGAGGCCCGGACACGCGCCCCGTCGGAGGGCTGGTGAGGGGACCTGCTACGCCGACTGATGGCGATGACCTACATCTTCCCAGGTTCGGAAGAGCTGATGCAGACGAACGCAATTTGCCAGCCTGCCTCCTGCATCACGCACGAGACAGACATCTTTTGCACCCCGAGCAGAAGTCTGGTTTTCCAGATTTCCCTTCTCTGAGGGGAGTTCCTTCTACTTCACAAGAGTGGTTGGAGATGGAGCCGGGGGGCGGGTGCAAGTTGGGGAGCAGGTGCAAGCCGGGGGGCGGGTGCAAGTTGGGGACGCGGGTGCAAGCCGGGGACGCGGATGGAAGCCGGGGAGAAGGCGCTGGGGAAGGCTGGAGATCCAGATGGTGTCGCCATAAACGATTTCGCCGCGTCGGGTAAAAGTTATGTGGCCAGCCGGGGAAGTGGCGCAAACGCGAGTGGCTCGTTCTTAAGCGTGAACGAGCCACCTGCCAAAGCTTGGATGTCTTGCTTTTCGAGACTCCTCAGACTCGGAGGTGTCACGACCTCGCCGCCATTGGCGCCCCGTCAGTAGCTGCGAACCCGGCGCCAATGGCGGAATGGCGGTAAACCTTGCGACCACTGGTCGCCCGTGGACCGTGTCGGTGGTGGGAACACGAACTCGGCGTCAATCGGGTGGACCTTGCGACTGGCACTCATTTTCAGGCAGGCGAGCGCCAGCTTGCTGATGGAGGGTCGGAGACCTTGCGCTTGGGAAGTGATGCAGAGAGACTTTCCAAGAACGGGGACGGTGTGGACAGGGAGTCTTGTGCTCGGAGGCTCTGGAGGGCAGTCGAAGGGTCGGACGACACGTTTGCAGGTAAACCCTGGGAACCTCTCCCAACGTCCTCGCCAGTCTCTTGTGTCAGCTTCCGTAGAGGCCGTTTCGTCTCAATCGGCCGCGAGAAGCC
>JAJXVI010000672.1 GCA_021782195.1 bacterium
AGGAACGCTGACGGAACCGGGTAAAGAAAGTCCATATAGAAACAGAGAGATTCAAGAAAACCTTGAATTGTTTGAGAAGATGACCGGTGCCAGTTCACAGAAATGACGGATATCATTTACAATGCGATTTCGAACTCTGGGCAGTTCGACTTCGCTCGTTCCCTGGCGAGGGAAGCGACCGACAAACCGGCTGAACTGCGCAGCCGTTCGGCGTTCCTCCTCGTCGCTGAAATTTTCGAGAAGCGTGCTCCACGCGATGGTTTCCGGCTCCATGAATATTTCCGAAAGTTTTCGGTGAACCGGCCCGATATACTGGAATTGACGGCGCTTTTCGTCGCTGCGGGGCGTGAATTCCCCGATATTGCCATCGCAGAATTCAGCAAATGTCTTCCATTCTTGCATTCTTGTGCCTGCCTTTCACGCTGCCCGCCACGGAACGCGGGAGAAATTGGCGATAACGTTCTCCGGAAGCCAGGAGTTACCGGTGGTCTGGGTCTGAAAAGAACACGGCATGTAGACCTTCGCCGTCTTCGCCTTCCGCGCAGGGATTACCAGAGATTCCCACCTGAAAAGAACATGGCACGCGCCAACAGACCCCTTGAATCCGGACGCCACAGTTTCTTTCTTCGACTCCTGTTGCGAGCCTCCTGCAAGGATTCGTCCCAGATTTCGGGCGGCGTTCCGGGGAAGGCGTCTGGTTTCTCACGCACCCCTCCGCCGCGCAGTCCCCCGTTCGGCACGCCCCCCTTTTCCGCGCACGTCCCCCGTTCGGCACGCCCCCGAGGATTGCGCTTGCATTTCGCGAATCAATGCGACATGTCTACACCCGTACCATCGAGCGTCAAACACCGTTGAGCGTCGAGCAGACTCGCAAACCACAGGCTGGCACCCTCTACTGGAGCGTGATATCGACCGGTCGGACCGTGCACCGTGAGACCTGCCTGGCCAACGGGGTTCCCGAAGAGGACCTTGCACCATTTCGTGGCCTTTCCCTCGACCGTCGCTCGTTTAGCGTGGACGGGGTGTCCGAGAGGTTCCTGCTCCACCGGGGGCCGCCGCTCATTCCATCTCTGGAACTGCAGCCGGTCTGGTGCAATCCGGCGCGGATGTTCACCTGCGTGAGGGATGGGGCCACCGGCTTTTGGGTCAGCGTGCTGGTGGTCGACGCCGCCGACCGCGATGCGGTGACCGACGTGCGAACCTGCCTGCGACTCTCCCTTTCCGAGCACGCTGATATCGACGAGGCGTTTCTGGCCCGTCTGGCAGCCGACGCAACCCTCGAAACGCCGTGCATGGTCACCTTGCAACTTGGCGCGGCCGTCGGTGAGGTGGACCCGCCCGTGTCGCTGCCCCTGACCCGACTGCAGGGACTTGCGTTCCTCGGAGAGTTGGTGCCAACGCCCGCCGAGGGCGAGGGCCAGAACGCGCCCCTGGGCAACGCCCACGCTGGTGGAACGGCAGATTTTGCTGGCGCCCGAAAGGTGCCGTGGCAGCTCGCTGCGAGTTCCGCGCGGGTGCTCAAGACCATCTTTCTGGGGAGCTACACCGCGCTTCTGTGGGGCGAGGTCGAGAGTCGAAGCGGCGTGGACTACGCGTACGTCCTGGCGCTTTATCCGCAGGACTCCTGTGAAGCCACCGAGGTCGTGACCGCCGAGCGGAACGGGATGGCCGAGCGGAACGGGGTGGCCGGAGGGGGCGGCGGATCTCACTACCTGTGTGCATTCGACGGCGAGGCGCATCAGAATTTTGGTGCCAGTGACGACTGGGGGCGCGCAGAGCGGTTTATTGCGGAGGCCATCGCAATCTTCCGTGCCAGGCTTGCAGGAGGGTCGTTTGACTCGTTTCGCACGAAATCGGCCATCGGACGCTGCATCAATGCAGGCATCCACGGTTCTGCGGCACAGGCCGGCGGGTTTGTTTCGCAAGCCGACGCACCGACCGGCGGGAAGGACGAGCGAAGTGCACCGTTCCGCTCGAACGGCTCACCGTTCGCAGGCGCGCTGTCAGCGTCTGGCGTCGGTGCACGCGATGCGCGCGGTGAGGGGGCTGCGACCGACCCGGACTCGCCCGCTCCGGCCCAACCCGCGCACTTTCTCATCGTGACGCCCGACCAGGCGCAGTTTGATTTTGTTGCCGACGACTGGCCCGTCAGTATCGGTCGCGACCCCCGCAACGTACTCTATTTTCCCCAGACCGACGTTTCGCGCTTTCACTGCGTCATCGAATGGGATCCCCAGGGACCCGTCGTCACCGATCACTCGACCCTGGGGACCTCTGTCAACGGCCGGCCCGTCGACCGCTGTCTCCTCGTGGACGGAGACTGGCTCGGGGTGGGTGGCTATCGCCTGTGCTATCAGGCTCCCCGTGGCCCCGCGCAGGCCGGGAGCAGCGTCCCCCCGCGCGGTGTCGCGGGAAGCCCGCAGGTCGGTGCTGCGGACGCCGGGGGCAGCGTCCCCCCGCGCGGTGTCGCGGGAAGCCCGCCGGTCGGCGCCGCGGACGTCGGAGGCAGCGTCCCCCCGCGCGGTGTCGCGGGAAGCCCGCCGGTCGGCGCCGCGGACGTCGGAGGCAGCGTCCCCCCCCGCGGTGTCGCGAAAAGCCCGCCGGTCGGTGCCCCGGATCC
>JAJXVI010000673.1 GCA_021782195.1 bacterium
TCGTCGAGTCCGATCAGCAGCGCAAACCTTCGGCCGGTTGCGACCTTCGAAGAGGTGCGGCGCAACGTCCCCGCACCTGCCGGTGCGGAAGATGGCGCACGCGGAGTCGCGAGAGCGTCGTCGGTAAAACCCGCGAAAGCCGCGACCCACAATGCAATCAACGCGAGCAAGCCAGCGCAGACCCCCAGGATGCGTCTTCGTCTTCGTGAATGGTAGAGACCCTGACAGATTCTCTCCGGTCCACTACAAACCCGAGACGCTCTCCCCGTGGCCGTGGATGAAACAAAAAGCATGGCAAAGCGACCCCCTCATCCTGAAAGTCTCCTCCCGACAGCCACGCGTCTCACGAAGGCCTGCCCTCGATTCGCGTGCCTTTGAAGGAATGCACAACCCCTCACGGCGGACTCGGATAGTGCAGAATCGTCCCACGAAGGCCCACGACCCAGATGTTCTGCACACTGACCGCGCTGATGCGTGACAGATATGAATACCCGGTGTCTTCTGCATTCCACGTCGTTCCGCCGTCGTACGTGCGATAGATCGTCCCGCTGGCAGAGCTCAACCAGCCATCCGTTGCGTCCACGAACCCAACGTCGTTGAAGGCACTGTCGGGTGGCCCGGTCGATTGAGACCACGTGGATCCGCCGTCCGTCGTGTGCGCAAGCACACCGACCGACGACGATGCACCGGCGGGCGTCTGCTGACCGCACAGCCACCAGTCCGTAGACCCGAGGAAACTGCCTCCGAAGAACGCCCCGTTCAAGACCTGCAACGAACTCGACAGATTCCACGTCACGCCCCCATCCGGGGTAGCGACAACGGTTCCCTGCTGGTTGTACTGGGAGTCAATCGTCCAGCCGATGGCAACACCCTGCTGTGACGTAAAGAAGTGAGATTGCCCGCAGAAGTACATCCCCGTCCAGACTGAGGCGCCCCACGTCACCCCCCCATCCGTGGATGTGATGACGTTTCCCTGCGTATCCAGGGCGAATGCACTGTTGCTGTCGTTGTCAGCAAAGGATACCGACGCGAAAGACGACGCGCCGGAATTATCGTATGCGAGATTCCAGGTATTGCCCCCGTCGGTCGTGTACCAGATCTGGCCGCCGTCAGTCACCGCGCAGGCGTGCAGGGCACTCGTGAGTGAGATTGCGCGAAAATTCTGGGCCGTACCAACCTGCTGCGCCGTCCAGGTCGTTCCTCCGTCCTGTGTGTGCAGGATGGTACCAGCCTGACCGACCGCCCAACCGTTGTTGGCGTCAACGAACTGCACGCAGTTCAAGGTCTGCGTGTCACCGGCGGAAGCGTCATCCCACGTTGCCCCCCCGTCGACACTCTCCAGGACAGTCCCGGAATTCCCGACAGCCCAGGCCATACTGCTTGACAGTCCGGTCGCCGCATTCAGGCCGTACGCGGTAGGGTCGATGGTCGCCGGGGTCCACGAAGCGCCGCCGTCATTTGTATCGTAAGAGACAGGGTTTCCACTGATGCCGTCGTATCCCGTCACCCAACCGTTCGTATCACCCGTCGAGAACCACACCCCATCCAAGACGACCGAGGATGCCGCACCGGTCACCGGAACAGACGTCCAGGTCGCTCCTCCGTCCACGGTCTTGAGAACGGTTGCGCTTGCGCCAACTGCCCAGCCCTGATCGGGAGTAACAAAATCGATACTCCACAGCGACTGCGTGGTCGGGGAAGAAAGGGTTGTCCATGTACTCCCACCGTCCGTTGAGTGCGCGAGCGTTCCGCGGTTACCCGCGACCCAACCGTCCTGATTGTTTGTGAAATACACGCTCCACAGGGACGTGTTTGCAACAACGGTTTTCGCAGTCCACGTGCTTCCTCCGTCGACGGTTGTAAGCACGGTCCCGTCAGAACAGGTCACCCACGCGTGCAACGTGTCGATGGCGCAGACGTGTGTGAGGTTTGCAGTACTTACTGACGACTGCGCCTGCCAGGTCGCACCCGCGTCTGTCGTCTTGAAGAGATTCCCGCTGTTGGAGACAACCCACCCGGTCGTACGATTGACGAAAGTCAATGAGTTCCCCCCCACCGCAGCGCTCTGTCGAATCCAGTGGGCGCCACCGTCAAGCGTGTGAAATACCGAATTCGGAGTCAACAGCCAGCCGTGATTGACGTCGACAAAGTCCACCGCATTGACGTCCTTGCCTGTCGGAAGCGCATTTTGCTGATACCATCCCGGCACGACGGCCATCGCAACGTTTGCAGTTGTGGTGGCATTCCCGGTCACGACCTCGTTCTCCACGAAGGTCGCATAGCCATTGCGCGTAACTGCCATTTCCTGGCTCCCCATCGGCACCCCGGACAGTGTGAACGAACCGGTGGAATCCGTGACAGTCTCCTGTCCCCCCACAAACACGTCGGCGCCGGCCAGTGGCTGGCCGGTATCCTGACGGGTGACCAGGCCGGTGACGCTTCCCGTGTCATACACCGTGACGGTACCAGGAGCGCCGCCTCCGGCATCATAGGTATAGGTGCCTGGGGTTGAAAACGTAAGGCGACCCACTGAATACAGCGGTGAGCCATCCCCGGATGCGGTGGAAACTGCGGCAATCGGCCCCACCCGCAGGGCACCGTGGTTCATTGAAATGGTATG
>JAJXVI010000674.1 GCA_021782195.1 bacterium
GGGATTATATCACACCCGCGGTTTGAGATGCAAGACGTAACGCGCCGCCATCACGGTAGAAGTGAAAGATGCCACCGCAGTGAGCTAGTCCGGTGCGCGGAGGGTGACTGCAGTGGCATCGTGGCGGGGATTTTTGGGTGTGAACGTAGCGTCCGCCGTCGGTCAGAACTGGCCTGGCTGGGTTCCCCCAGTATGTGAGGGTGGGTCCTGCAGGCTGTTGTTGGCGAAGTCGTTGTGGATTTTTGCGTCCATCGCGTCGAGGAACGGTGCGGTCGAATAACCGTCAGGCCCGCTCTCGCGGGTGACGATGGCGTCGATCTCGTGGTTGGTCTTCTCCGTGCGTTTCCGTCCGGTAGACGGGTCGACAACCTCGCGTGTGCTTTCAAATCCGCTGTTCGTCTGGTTGGCGCTTCCGATTGCGGCTGCAGTGGCAACGCCGCCGGTTTCTCCGAGAAGCAGTTTCTCGTGGTTGAGCTGACCGGCCATCGTATTTGGATGGGCGTCCACGTTTGCCCACATTGCGGTTCCACCGGAGGAGCGAATGTCGTCGAGGCCCGGGCTGTTGACCTTACGTTCGCCCGGATCGACTCGCACGAAGGCATTCGATCCCTTGGCTTCCAGTGCCTGGAGCAGACCGGGATGATTGAGGCAGAAGGTGTCCACGTAGACGTTGTCGCTCTGATTGGCGATCTGCAGTTGGGCGTCACGAATGCCAGCGGCGCCGCCACCCTCCTGTGACGGTGACGTGGTGCGCCACTCTACCGGACCGGTCTCGTCGGCGACAGGGTTCGGTGCCGATGTGCGGTCGCCACGACAGAATGCCTGGTCTCTGAAGAAGATCTGCCCTGCGCCAACTGCATCGCGTCCGTAGAAAATGCCACCGCCGTCGTCGTTGGCTGCGGTATGGTTGCCCCAGTTGGTGCCACCTGCGAGCGCTTCCTGTACCTGATAGCCACCCTGGCCGTCAGGAGTCATGTGCACCAGTTCCTTGGCGTGATCGATGTTGACGGTCTCGGGGGGATAGTAGTCGATGGTCATGTTGCCGGATGCCCCGGCGTTCTGGTTCAAGTAGTCGACGATCGGCTGATTGGCGATTTCGTGGGTCTTTTCATTCTTGGATGCGTCCAGGACGAGATTGACCTTTACCCCACGGTTGGCTGCGGCAGCCAGTTCAGGAAGGATGGCCTGCTGGTCGGCGTAGCCTGGGGAGGCTGTTGCTCCGTGGCTCTCCGGATTGGTGTCGGCATTCTGGAACTCGTACATCTGGGCGCAGATCATATCGCCAGGTTGCGCATTGGCGATGACGTTGCGAGCTTCCTGGAAGTACTGCGCCTCTGTTCCGAGGAAGACCGGGCTCTTCGTGGTGCCCGCACTCAGGGACGGCGGGTCCTGCGCAGTTCCGACCTGCGGATTTGTTGTATCGATCGACCCGGGACGCGGATCGCTCGGACGTCTTGCAGGGTCTAAACCGGCTGAGTTCAGCGTGGAACTGCTTCCCGCAGGGGCAGTGCCCGTGGGAGCGACTCCTGTTGCGGCTCGCATCTGGAGGATGGAGGAACGCGAGGGGAGGTGAGCCGCACCCGGGTTGTAGAGTGACCCCCGGTACTCATCAGCGTAATTTGTCTCACAGTTTTCACGAAACACTGCAGCCGCGGGTGAAGCGTTTGTAACCGAGGGGGTTGTCGAGCCTGGGCGGATGGTGGGGGAGTCCATCGGGCGTTCCTCCTCTTGATGTCTTCCATATCATGGCACAACTGCAGGTTCTTTTGTTGGTTTTCGGCAGTAAGTTTTGTTAACGAGGTGTAAACAGTTGGCCTGTCGGTGTGGGTCGGCGGATGTCGGAATATGTTTGTTGCCAGGCTTCTGGGGCGGGTTTGCGCAGGGGTGGTTGTCGGCCGGTGTCGGTGGAAGTCGGTGTGTCGGGATGTCAGTCAGGATGTCATGTTTGGGGGGCTGTGCGTGTGTGTTTTGAAGACCTTCCACGATGAGGCCTTCGATGACGGTTGCGGCTTCGGCCTGGAGGTTGGGCAGGGCGTGGGAGCAGGTGTCCATCGTCATGGCGATGGAGGTATGTCCGAGCCGTTCCCCGACGATCTTGGGATGGACGCCGCCGAGGAGGCCGAGTGTGGCGCCGGTATGGCGGAGGGCGTGGAAGGAGATGGCGGGGAAGGAGGGGTGTGCGACAATTAGACTTGCGGACGGACGACAATTAGAACTGCGGACCCGGTTGTCGACGGACGACAATTAGAACTGCGGACCCGGACAACCGCGGGGGCCGCCATCGCCTGCTCCTCGAATCCTTGAAGCAAAATCAAGGAGGGTCGAGATGGTGACAGACAGGCAGGTTCGCAGGTACCGCAAGAAACGAGCGGCCGGTTGTAGCCAGGAGGCTGCAGCAGCTGCTGCAGGCATGAGCGCGAACACCGCAAGAAAGTGGGAGGACTTGCCATTGCCTTCCGTCGTTGGCACACCGAGAGACTGGCGCACGCGAGTCGATCCTCTGGCCGAGATCTGGGAGACCGTCGTCGTTCCCATGCTGGAGCGCGAGGGTGGCCACAAGTTGCAAGCCACCACCATCTTGGAGGAGCTGAAGGTGCGGGCTCCTGACAGATTTCAGGA
>JAJXVI010000675.1 GCA_021782195.1 bacterium
CGCCTCTCTGGTGATGCTGCGCATCCTGCTCGAGCGCGGCGAGGGAGCGACTTTTCCCACCGCCACGCGCGCGATGCACAGCTGGGTTCCCCGGGATCGGCGCGGGTTCGCGCAGGGCCTCACCCAGCGCGTTCATCAGCGCAAGGTCCCCCACGCGCTCGGGTCCCAGCGCGCCACATTCGCGAAGCTCGAGCAGGACCACGTCAGTGGTCTCGCGCGCCGCAAGGGTCTGGTTGCGAAGAACCAGCGGTGCCCCGTCCTTCCAGCACCGACGCCTGGGGTCAGGCTGATACAGAGGCGCGTGCCCGGAGAAACCGGCGGGAAGGTTCATTTGACCGTAGTCCGTCTTCTTCTCCGAGTCGGCATACCCGCACTTGAGGCAGATCGCAAATCCCAGTCTCTTCTCCCCCCGGTTCGTCACCAGGAGTTCCCCGTCCTCACGATAACGCACCGAAAAGCCACGTATGTTCGCGAAATTTCTCCAGGTGTCGTGCGCGCCACTGAAAGTCACCGTCGTGCGTTCGGTCGAACCCACGCGCTCTACCCCTCCGCTGCGCCGCGGAGGGTCCCACGCAGCCCCCGAGAAACCATACCGAACAATCAGAAGGTCAGTACTGCCCGCCTTTGGAGCACCACCACACACCGGACAGGATCCGAGATCGGCCGCAATCTTGTAGTAGTCGTGCCCGTTCTCGCAGGTGTTGAACTGACCGCGCAAACCCAGTGACTCGTCGAGGGCCGCTCCCGTCCAATGCTTGAGGAGGCCACGCGAACTCACGACCTTGCCCCCGACCAGCAACTGCGAACCTGGCACGTACTCTCGCAGGGCAAGCAGGCCTGCGCGCTCCAGGTTGAACTGGTTCTCCTTGCGGCCGCGCTCGAGATGTTTCTCATCGGGCGTCCACACGTGCAACTTCTGCAACCCGATCGGGAAACCATAGTGCGGCAGGAACTGACGATCCCCCAGCGCCTCGATCACTGTCGTCGCATACATGGACTTCATCTGATAGCGAATGAAGTTCGCGCGTGAAGACGCACGAAGATTTTCCGACCCTTCCTTCACCTCATCCCACGTCGCCTGGAGAAGGTCGTAGTCCTCCCGCCACAACTTCAGAGCCCGCCGCAGGCTCGCCGAAAGGTCGTCCAGGAGGCCTTCCCACGAAAGCCCCGCCACCGTCGTACCGCGCAGCAGTTCAAGGCCAGCGGTCTTCATCTCTTCGCTACGCACTACAAACGCAAGAAAATCTTCGAGGAAATAATCCGCCACATTTGAGCGCTCGCGCTCAAACCATCGCGGGTCCCGGGCCACATCAGGAGAAGACGGGGAGACCAGCGAGGGCTTCGTCAAGCCATTCTCCCAGTAAGGGGGCACTTCTCTCCCGCAGAAGCGCCCCACGTCGCCGAAGGCGTTCATGGCCCCCACGTGCTTGTCCGGAGGATAGATGGAACGGAAGAACTCCCCCAGTATGTAGGCGTGCAGGTGACGGCGTACGACACGCTCGCGCTCCAGCATCACGCGCGGACTCCGCAACGGCTTCGCAAGATATTCTCCGAAGCGAACAAAGACCTCGCGGTCAAACGACCGCGGACGCACGTACGTGATCACGGCTGAGGAACCGTCGGCGCGACGTCCGGCCCGCCCGGCACGCTGCATGTAATTGGCCGGCCCCGGCGGCACGTTCGACAGAAAGACTGCGCTCAACCCACCGATGTCGATCCCCAGTTCCAGCGTGGTCGTGGAAGACAACACGTTGCGCACCCCGGCCTTGAACAGATCTTGCAGACGTCGGTTCTCTGCGGGCGAGAGTTGAGCACTGTGCTCCTCGGCCCACAACCCGAGGGTAAACGCGGCCGGATCCGGACTTGCTTCTGCTTCTCTTGCTCCTCCAGCAGTGGTCACGTCGCCCACAAGCTCCCTGCGCGTGCGGCCAAAACGGGGATCGGCGTCGAGATCGTTCGCCGAAGTCCTCCGCAACGGGCCCGGTACCAGTGCGGAGAGTCCGAGTGCGTGACGCGTCACGATCTGGCCCGTCGTCTGGCAGCGAAAGAACTCTTCGGGCGCGCGCAGAGAAAGACGTTCAAGCACAACGCGAAAAGCGTCGCGCTTTCCGCCTTCGACCTGGCGCTCCTCGCGCTCTACCCACTGGCGCTGATACAACTGCTCGAAGGCAGCACGCATTGACGCCTCCACCAGGGGCTCAATGGAGACATCCGCCACGCCGCACGCTGCCAGCACCATCGCGGCAAATCGACGGCGCCGGTGCGACGACGTCGCCCCGTAAAACTCCACGACCCCACTGTCCTTGCCACTGAACACGCACCACATCCCCACGGGACGTGGGCCGTCCTTGTCGTTCTCCTCCCCCAGGGTCACCACCCCGTCAAGACGCAGTGAATCGCAAAAGCCGGCCAGTACGTGGCCCCAGCAGGCTGACAGTCTCTGCCGAGCCTCATCGTTCGACAGACTTCCTGCAAGCGACGCCGGCAGCGCACACGCCTCCAGTTCGGGATACATCACCTCTACCAGAGCGCCTCCCTGCAACGGGTCGTCAGACAGGCGAAATACAAGCTCCCTCAGGACTCGCGACTTGAGGGATTGTCTGACCGCGTCCCCATTCT
>JAJXVI010000676.1 GCA_021782195.1 bacterium
TTGCCTGTCTCGAGTGTCCGGAGTGCGGGGGGCGAGTTGCCCGCAAGTTGTCGCTCTTTCGGATTGGCGGGAACGTGGCCGCGCCGGTCGACGGGGATGAGACGCCTCGAACGGAGTCGAAGGGTGGATGCGCCTCGTGCGCGAGTCTCTCCTGTTCCACCTGCAGCGTGCTCTAGTCGGGTGGTCGGGGCCTCGTTCCCCGCCGTGTTCTGGGAGAGCGTCAATCTCTCCCGACCGCGTGCTTCAGGGGGACCTCTGTCGTGTTGAGCTACGAGGTCCGTCGTGCAACCGCCGACGATCTTCCGGACGTCGTTGAACTGGCGTCAGCCATGGTGGTGCACAGCGTGTCACCTTTTCGCGCGATCAATCCGGAAGAAGTAAAGGAATTTCGTCGTCGAGACCTGCAGGCGCTGGAAGACGCGGTGACGCAGCCCAATGTTGCTGTGTTCGTCGCGGTGGAGAGAGAGAGCGGACGTTTTCTCGGACACGTGGTGGTGGTTTCCGGACACACCGAATCCTCGACGGGAGAGTCCCAGTCGTGGATTTTTGATATTTCCGTGATTCATGAATGCTGGAGCGCGGGCGTCGGAAAGGCGCTCGTGGAACGTGCAGAGGACTTTTCGCGAGCACGTGGCATGCGCTATATCGGGCTTGGCGTGACCAGCGCGAATGAGCGCGCCGTGCGTTTCTATGAACGGTTGGGATACGCCGAGGAGCGCAAACGCATGATCAAGGTTCTTGATCCCGAGAACCCGGACTGAGGCTTTGTGGCAGTGGAACTCATTCGTATCGGGCAGGTGCCCCTGACTGTCGATGACGTCGTGGCGGTGGCCCGCCACGGGCGTCGCGTTGTACTCGATCCCCAACAGGCGCGCCAGGTGCAGGCGTCGCGAGATTTTGTAGAGGACTGGGTAGCAAACGGCCAGGTTGCGTATGGCGTAAACACCGGCTTTGGCTCGCTTGCCTCCGTACGGATCTCGGATGGCGATATTGCGACCCTGCAGCAGAACCTGGTTCGCAGTCATTCGGTGGGTGTCGGGGAGCCGTTTTCCGAGGAGACCGTGCGTGCCATCATGCTGCTTCGTGCGGTCGCGCTTTCTCAAGGGTTCTCCGGTGTGCGCATCCAGGTGATCGAGTTCCTTCTCCTGCTGTTGGAGCGTGCCATCCATCCGGTGATTCCGGCGCAGGGTTCGGTGGGGGCGAGCGGCGATCTTGCGCCCCTGGCCCATCTGGCGCTGGCCCTCATCGGGGAGGGAGACGTTACAGTTGGGGGGCGCCGTCTGCCGGCCAGACAGGCGTTCGAGGCGAACGGTCTGGCGCCGCTGTCTCTTGGAGCCAAGGAGGGGCTGGCGCTCATCAACGGGACGCAGGCCATGACGGCACACGGTGCGCTGGTCTGTCACGATATGCGGACAGCGCTCCGCTGCGCCGACATTGTCGGTGCCATGTCGCTCGAGGCGCTCCTGGCGACCGATACCGTCTTGCATCCACGCTTGCATGAGGTGCGACGTCAGCAAGGGCAGATTGAGGTCGCGGCGAACATGCGCCGAATCGTGGCCGATAGCCCCTTGATAGCCTCTCATAAGGACTGCTCACGTGTGCAGGACGCCTATTCGCTGCGGTGCATTCCTCAGGTCCACGGTGCGGCACGCGATGTTTTTGCCTATGCGCTTGACGTGATTGAGCGTGAAATCAACGCTGCCACGGATAACCCGCTTGTGTTTGCGGACGAGCAGCTCATTCTCAGTGGAGGCAACTTTCACGGCGCTCCCGTGGCCCTTGCGATGGACGCGCTGGCGCTCGGGCTCGTGTATCTGTGCAACATCTCCGAACGACGCACGTACCGCTTGCTGGACGCCGCGTCTTCGGGTCTTCCGCCTTTTCTGTCTCGTCAGAGCGGACTTCATTCTGGCTTGATGATCTGCCAGTATACCGCTGCAGCCCTGGCGTCCGAAAACAAGGTCCTGGTGCATCCGTCGAGTTCAGACACCATCCCCACCTCTGCGGGCCAGGAGGATCACGTCAGCATGGGAATGACTTCTGCAAGAAAGCTGGCGAGAATCATGGAGCACACCTTCGTGATCCTGGGCGTGGAGGCAATGTGCGCGGCTCAAGCGCTGGATTTTCGCAATCCGCCGGGTTTCGGTCTCGGCACGCGTGCAGCTTACGCCTCGTTGCGCGAACGGTTCCGCCCCATCGAGGAGGACCGTGTGTTGAGCGCGGAGATTCAGGACACGGCGGGTTTCTTGCGCCAGGGTTGCCTGGGTGATGCCGTGATGGGCGCGGTGGGGGAACTTCACTGACGAAGCCTTGCGACAAAAGAGGGGGGGTGACGGGTCGCTTGCATCGGGAAGGGTTTGCGGTGCCGTTGTCGAAACCTGCTCAATCGTCCAGGCGGTGTCGCCAGCAGAGAGCCGTGCTTCGCCACCAGGCCCCAGGGTGTCTGCCCCTGTCGCGGGCCTGGTGACCGCAATCCTGTCGGTGATGTGCGAGGTGTTCCGTCTGTGTAAGGGGTGAAGAGTTGCCACCAACCAGGAAGATTCGTCGCGTTCAGAGCGGGGTCCGCAGTACTGACGGTGAGACATACGTTTCTGCTGACGAGACCGTAGAAG
>JAJXVI010000677.1 GCA_021782195.1 bacterium
TGACGGCTCCTTTCTGCATAAGAACTGGTACCGACACGGATATTGAAGACCCGGTCAGTCGTCAACCGCCACGGGATATCCCTTGCGTGCGACCCCTCCAGAAAGCACGCTTCGAACGATGCCATCCTTTGTCCGCGTCTCCAGAGGATTGATCCCCTGCACGGACAGTCAATAAATACAGTCGAGGCCGTTGTGCATCGCTTCGGCTGTGGCTACCCCCGTGGATTCTGGCGATGCTGGCTGACGTTCGAACCCCCGACTGCACCGGGCGCGTTTTGCTGCCACCCGTGTGCCGGTATTCCTTCCTCTTGAGGTCATTCTCGCAGGCTGTTTCGTGTCCTTCCGCGCGTTGAAAGATCCATCTCGTTGTGAACCGTCTGCCATTCCGTTTCCCACGTGGCGAGGGGAGTCCGATGACGTGAGGAGACTTGCCGTCAGGGGGGGACCTGGCGGGAGGGAAGGTTGCATGTGGAGCACGAAGCACCATGCTCGTGCAGGGTGGAGCACAGGCTGGGAGGATCTCTTGTGAGGGCGACCACACGGTTAGCCGGGTCGGCTGTAGTCGGGGTTGACAGTCTCAGACTGTGCGCGGTGCGATCTGTGAGTTTTGGTATTTTCATCGTTGTGCTGTCCGTTTACCTGTTCTGCTGCAGGCCGCTGATGGCCGCTCCGCAGTTTCCGGATATTTCCAGCGAGACCTGGGCCTCCGACGCCGTCGCACGACTGGCGGCAGAGGGGCTCATTACGGGCTATTCTGACGGGACCTTCAAGGGCGACCGCGCCATGACCCGTTATGAACTCGCACTGCTTGTGGCGCGCCTGATACAGAGACTCGCGCAGTATCCCGCGCTGGCCTCCCATTCTGACCTGGTTCTTGCACGCGCCCTTGAGCGAAGTCTGCATGCTCAACTTGACGCGTCTGGTCTGAAGATCCAGAGCCTGGAAAACCAGACTGCGCTTGAAAAGCGTCGTCTGGCGGACCTTGAGCGGATTCGGTTTTCCGGTGACTTCGAGACGATCGTGGTCGGGAGCACGCTCCAGAACAGAGGCCGCACGGACACGACGTGGGGCGCTGACGTCGGCTTCATCAGTGCCGTGAACTACACAGAGAATCACAAGATAGGCACCGTTGACCTGCTGACCGGCCGTCCCCTGGTGACGGGCAACGCAGTCTCATCGCGTCTCCGTCTTGCGGCAAGGATCAAACTGAATCCAGACATGGACGCCGTTTTGCGCCTGGCCGGCTACTCCGGAATCGGTGATCCCTACCTGAATGCCTACTGGGGCGTTACGGCCCCGGCTCTCTCCAATCCGTTCATGGCGACGCCGGTGGGTGGGGTGGCGCTCACCGGAAACCAGCCGTGGGAACGTCTGACCTTTGACAGTTTTCAACTGTCTGACAGACCTTCATCGATTCGTCTCACGGTGGGCTCTATCTATGATACCGACACTGACTACTTTGTGCTTGCGCGGGTACCGAACCCGAACGTTGCCGGTGAAAGCATGGCCCGGTTCAGTGAACGGGTCGTCAGCAGTCGGCGCAACCCGGCGGACGTTGTCTCGCTTCCTTACAGGGAAGATGCCGATACCTACCTCCCGTTCTTCGGGGCACAGGTGCGCGGGCAGGGCCACGTGCTCACGCCGATGACCTGGGAAGCCATGTTTGCGCAGTTGCCGTCCGGCGCTGATCCCACCGCAGGTTTGAACCAGCCACCGGTCAACAGCGTTGCCTTTCCCGCAGTGACCTCTTTGAACGCGACGTGGGATCTCGACGGTCAGGGCGTGTTTCGTCTCAGTGCCTTGCGTGCTCAGGACGAGCGTAGCGGCGTCCCCAATCCGGTGGTGAACCACGGAAACTTCTGGTACTGGACCGACCCGGCTCGTTTTGCATCCACGCCGTCTTCAGAGCAGCCGATGCTTGGGGATGCGTTCATCTCCCGTCAGTTGGAAGACACCTGCGGGGCGTCCGTGGCCTGGAGGTTTCGTTCTACGAACATTCGCGTGCTTCTCGCCGGTGCGGCCAGTCGCTACAAGCCCAATGACGAATCTTCCTATGTGGCCAACGGCACGCACTTCGGAGCCGGCATCGGCTGGACTGATCCGACCAATCATGTGAACGTCGACTTTGAATACCTCAACACCAACCCGTTCTACGACGCCTTCCAGGTGTACTACCAACCGCTCGGTGCCATGGACCTGGGTGGAGTGCCACCGGGGACGCCTATCGCATTCTCGGTGCTGCCGCTCTACTACGCGGGCTTTCCAGGCTCCTACGCCCCGTTTGGCTATCAACTTCATGACAGCGGCCTCTACCCGAACAATCGGAACGGTTTTCGTCTTGCGTCGAACTGGTTGACAGCCGGTGACCGTTTGAGACTGTCGTTACGGGCCGCAGCCCTCGAGCAGAACCAACCCTCGGTTCCCCAACGTGACATTACGGGACGCATCAACGGGCTTGCACCGGGATTCATCGACCCGGTGTTTGATCCATTGCGCACCGATGGGAAGACTGTCACCGAGGTTCAGCGAGGGCGTGAGGACTCGCTCGGGGGAACGATAGCCTGCACCGTCATTCCCCACCGGTTGCACGCCACCTTGCAGTACGACA
>JAJXVI010000678.1 GCA_021782195.1 bacterium
CGGTTTTTCAATATGAGGTTCGTGACGCTACTGGCCAGCTCAAGCGAGATACCATAGAAGCCCAGAACGTCCGGATGGCGACTCAGCGCCTGCAAGAGCAGAAGCTGACCGTCATCAACATCAAGGAAAAGACCGCTTCGGTTGGCCAGACGGATCTTGCGTCGTGGTATCAGAAGCTGAAGAAGGTCAACGAGCAGGCGCTCGTCGTGTTTTCCCGTCAGTTTGCAACCATGATCAATGCAGGTCTTGCCATGGTTCGCTGTCTCGATATTCTGTCAGAACAGACTGAAGACAAGAAGCTTCAGCAGACGCTCATCCAGGTTCGGCGCGACGTTGAAGGTGGCGCTACCCTGTCGAACGCGCTTGCCAAGCATCCTGGAGTTTTCTCCACGCTGTACATCAGCATGGTGAAGGCGGGTGAGATGGGCGGTGTGCTCGACGAGGTGCTGGAGCGACTGGCGAGCTTCATGGAAAAAGACTTCGGGTTGAAGAAGAAAGTGAAGTCAGCACTCACCTATCCGGCTGTGATCCTGGTGATGGCGCTGTGCATTGTGTTCTTCCTCGTGGTCTACATTCTACCGACCTTCGTGAATCTGTTCAAAGGCATGAACCTTGCCCTTCCTCTGCCTACCCGTATCCTGATTGGAATTACAGAAGGGGCAAGGAACCTGGCCATCGTGATCCCCGCTGCCGGCGTGCTGGTTGCATTTATCTTCCTGATGAACCGATACATCCAGACACCGCACGGGAAGCGGCAATATGACCTCTTGAAGTTGAATGTGCCCGTTTTCGGTCTGCTCAACAAGAAGGTCGCCATTTCACGTTTCTGCCGTACCCTCGGCACCCTTCTTTCTTCTGGTGTGCCTATCATGCAGGCACTGGAGATCGTGGGTAAGGCGTCTGGTAACGAGATCATCGCCATGACCGTGACGAAGATCCGTGACAGCATCCGAGAAGGCGAGAGCATCGCCACGCCTCTTGGTTCGTCCGGGATGTTCCCACCCATGGTGACCCAGATGGTGGCTGTCGGTGAGGAGACTGGTAATCTTGACGCAATGTTGTCGAAGATTTCAGACTTCGACGATACTGAGGTAGAGTATCTGCTCGCTTCACTGACGTCGATGCTCGAGCCGATCATGATCGTCGGAATGGGCGCAGTCGTCGGTTTCATCGTGGTGTCGGTGTTCCTGCCTCTGTATAACCTCATCGGTCAGATGTCCCAGTAGACAGGTTTCGGCCCACTGCACCGCCGTGGGCCATCCGGCCCGATCCCCTTTGATAGAGGACTGGGGGACCCGAGAACTGGACTTTCACGGGTCCTCCGTTTCTTTTTTCTGCCCTGTTCAGCGGGTACTGGAAGACTGGCCGTCTCCGAAGTCTCTACAGGAGGGCCCTGCTCGTCGGTGAATCTTCGTGGAAGTGGGTATCGCTCCGGTGTTCCCCAGAACGTTGAACCGTCGGTGTCTCGGTCGACTCCGGTGACTCCTGAACGCCTTGCCTGTTCGCCTGCGGCAGAAGACCTGCTTCAAAGTGCGCCAGGATCGTATCGGGATGAGTCACCGGGGGCTCAGCAATCCGGAGACAACGAGAATCGCGGAGGGGAGTCCACCGACGTTGACGACCGTCACGATGCCATCTGTGGCAACCTGCACATTGTATCCGTGGTTGCGCGAAAGTATCGAGACACAGGAGAGAGCCCGGACGACCTTTTGAGCGCAGGCTACATCGGACTCATCAAAGCCGTGGACGGCTTCGATCCGACACGTGGCGTAAAGTTTTCAACCTATGCCACCCACATGATTGACGGAGAGATACGTCACCATCTTCGTGACCGGACTGGCGTGATTCGCCGACCTCGCTGGTTGACCGGCGTTTCTCGAAGAATGGGGGGGTTCATCGAGCATTTTCTGCAGGACCACCAGCGTCTTCCCACGCTGCAGGAGATAGGACAGGGAATCAATGTCTCCCTGGAGGGCGTGGCCGAACTGCTCCGTGCCCGTGCGGTGCACAGCATCGAGTCGCTGGATACCGATGTTGCAGTCGACCGAATTCGTTCGCAGCACTATGAGTCGTTCCGACTTCCCCTGGAGGATCGCATCGTGCTGCAGCAGACCCTGGAGCGTCTCAAGCAGGTGGAACAGAGGGTGGTGTTTCTATTTTTCTACCAGGACCTGACGCAGACCGAGATTGCCCGGTCGCTTGGCGTATCGCAGAAGAAAGTCTCGCGACTGCTGGCTCGTTCTCTGCTCAAGCTGCGTGACTTCCTGACGCGGGAGTTGTAGGCCGTGTTTGTGGCACATCTTGCGCCTCGTGACAACGGGGTCGTCGGAAGTTTTTCGGGAAGAGTACTGCGTGAACAGTAAAGATAGGGTTGTTCGCGGAACGCCGAAGTCTGCATGTTCCTTTCTGGTCGTCTGTGGCGCGTGGATCTGTTGTGCATGGCTTCTCGTGGTGTGCGCGACAGTCGGTCAACCCAGTCCTGACCTGTGGTGGCAACTTGCAGCCGGACGGATGATGCACCATACCGGCGCGTTCGTTCGCGCGGACCCGTTTTCATTTACCGCGAGTGGACAGCCGTGGCTCAACCATGAGTGGCTTTCTGAACTGG
>JAJXVI010000679.1 GCA_021782195.1 bacterium
CGCAGCGTGGCGCAGTCGCGAGGCGCTGCGATCGCGTCCAAGTATCACGATGCTCTCCACCAGGGGCGGGGTGGCCGTCTTGCCGGTGATTGCCACGCGGATGGCCATGAAGGCATCTTTTGTGGACCATCCGAGCGAATCGGCGTGTGCCCGCATCGCGGCTTCCAGCGTCTCTTTGTTCCAGGTGTCCTCGCTCGCGCCTTCGACAAGCGTCGCAAAGCTTTCCAGTGCTCGCGCGGTGTCGCCTGCCTCGCGCTTCTTCGGCACGAGCGTGGCGGCATCGTATGCGAGGTGGTCGTTCCAGAAGTAGTCACCAACGGTGAGAAAGTCGGGCAGTCGCTTCATTCGCTCTCGGACCAGTGGCGCGACGGCGCGGGTGTAGGCGTTGTCTTCGACTTTCAGGCCTGCGTCCTGCAGGCGCCGGATCAGTTCGTCGTCTGACAGCTTGCGCAGATACACGCCGTTCAGCCACGCGAGCTTGTCGAGGTCGAAGACGGGTCCCCCCGTCGTGATTCTGGCGAACGAGAAGTTGTCGCGGATGTCGTCGAAACTGAACTCCTCGCGTCCGTCGGGCATGGAGAAGCCCATGAGCGCCAGGAAGTTGACCATTGCCTCGGGCAGGTACCCCTGCTCCTCGTACCACTTGAGCGACACCGGATTCTTGCGTTTGCTGATCTTGCTGCGGTCGTGGTTGCGCAGCAGCGGGAGGTGCGCGAACTGGGGCGCTTCCCAGCCGAAAGCTCGGTACAGGTGGATGTGCTTGGGGGTCGAGCTGATCCACTCCTCCGCGCGCATGACGTGGGTGATTCCCATGAGGTGGTCGTCCACGACGTTTGCGAGGTGGTAGGTGGGCAGGCCGTCGGCCTTCATCAGCACCTGATCGTCGAGGATACGATTCTCGATGCGCACTTCCCCGCGGATCAGGTCGTTCATCACGATCTCGCCTTCAAGTGGTACCGCCAGGCGCACCACGTGGGGCGTCCCAGCGGCCATCAGGCGCGAGACCTCTTCGGACGGCAGCGTGCGGCAGCGGCGATCGTACATGATCGTGCCTCGCGCGGCTTTCTGGGCCTCTCGCACTTCGGTCAGGCGCTCTTTCGAGCAGAAGCACGGGTAGGCCATGCCGCTTTCCACGAGCCCTCGCACGTGCGCGCGGTAGATTTCAGCGCGTTCGGTCTGCCGATACGGGCCGTGCGGGCCGTCGATGTCCGGGCCTTCGTCCCAGGTCAGTCCGAGCCAGCGCAGCGACTCGAAGATCTGCTTTTCATACTGGGGGTCGGAGCGCTCCTGATCGGTGTCCTCGATGCGGAGGATGAACTGACCCTTCTGCTGGTGGGCAAAGGCGCGGTTGAAGATGGCGACGTAGGCGGTACCGACGTGCGGCGCGCCGGTCGGGGAAGGCGCAACGCGCACTCGAACAGTCATGGATGGTTCTCTCTCCCGAATGTAATAACCCCTACATTCTATCGATCAGAGCGTGGCTTGCCAAGTGCGTGCGCTGGGGTAGCTTGTTGCGCTGGGTGGCGCTGGGGTAGCTTGTTGCGCTGGGTGGCGCGCTCCTTTGCGTTCCGTCGTCAAGAGGAGGTGAGCCACCGCGTACTCGGATGCAGTGGAAGCACAGTGCGCGTACAGGGTTTGATCAGGATTGGCAAACCAGTGATGTTAACCCGCGCTTGATCCAGGTTTCCAAACATCCAGGCTCCACCGCCGTTTCCCGGCAGAGGTTTGCAGATTCAGAACAAACCCTTCCTTTTGTCGACCATCCGGAAAAGCTCCTGACTGGGGGCAAAACCGATATTACAGAAAGGATGATACACGAGCCGGCGCCTGCCGAGGACGTTTTGCGCTGACCGCCCTCAGGAGGGCGTGTGCTTCAACGTCCGCGCAATGGCAGGGGACAGTCATCGCGACTTGGAATGGCCCCGCGATGGGCATCCTCAACCATGCGCGACGTACGGCCAGGGCGTACCTGCACGCTGACTACACGGACCGGGCAGCGGCGGTGGCGTGGTTTGCTTTGGCCAGCCTCTTTCCCGGTGTGCTGCTGCTGCTCACGGTGATGGGCCAGTTTATTCCGCTGACGGAAGCAGAGGGGCGCGTGGGGGAACTGGTCTCGACGTACATTCCGATCCCCACGTTCAAGAACTGGGTCATCGAGAACGTTCACGCGACCGTGGAATGGCAAGGCGTGGCGAGCCTGTTCGGATTGCTGTTCCTGCTGTGGTCGAGCCGCGCCATTTTTCTTGCCGCTGAGCGTGGCTACAATGATATCCTGCAGATGACGACGAGCGGGCACGTCATTGCCATGAACCTGACGTCCGTGGCTTCCACGCTTCTCATCGGCGTCATGTTCATGCTGCAGTTTCTTTTGCACGCCGTGATTCGCACGCTCCTTGCGTTGAAGATTCCAATGACGCGCCACCACGTCGCCAATCTCGTCCTGCTGTCGAGCGTGCTCAACTGGATCGTCTCGCCGCTGGTCCTCTTTGGAATCTTCTGTTTTCTCTACGCGTTTCTTCCGCGCCGCCGGCTCTCGCCGGGTGAGGTGTGGCGAGGCGCCCTGTTTGCAACGGTTGCCTATCGTGCGGTGCAGGTCCTCTATCTGCA
>JAJXVI010000680.1 GCA_021782195.1 bacterium
GCTTGAAGTGGCCGAAGCTGCGGACAGCGTCGCGTTCTGGGACATGCTCTGCGCCTGCGTCTGGAGGGCAGAGAGCACATTCGACATCTGGCCATAGGCCGACAGCTGGTTCTGGATGTTGGTGATCTGAGTCTGGTCGTTGTTCGCGGATCCGGAATCAAGGTTCAACAGTTGCTGAACGATCTGGTTCGTCTGGATACCGCTGACCAGACCATCGATGCTGAATACCCCCTGGTTACCGCTCAAAGTGTTGGCGGAGAGGCTTGACGCACTACTGCTGCCAGTCGTGCCGGAGGTTCCGCTCACAGAATTCATGAAGATCTCCTCTGCTGGACCCCGCCCTGCTGTTCCCCTCATCGGCAACAGGACCGCTCGTGTAAACCGTTTCATCGGTTAAATTCATGGTCACTCGGGCCGATAGGCCTATCAGAAGCGAGAAAAGGACGAAGCTCGCAACGTCATGCACATGATGAATGAACAGCATTTCCCAATGGAAGGTACCCCCGCCCAGGCCCTGCATTCTGAACTGGCCCAGCCAGGTCCCGCGGATCTCGATGGAGTGCAGGCCGGTCCTCGGCTCGATCTGTGCGTGCTGGAAGACTGGCCCGACGCGGCATCGGCGGCCGTGCGATCGGCGGAACTGGCGCAATGTGACACCGTCTTGAGCGTGGTGTCCACCTCGACGTTTCGTTCGCTTTGCGAAGAGATCGAGGCCGCAGACCTCGACCGGCAGCCAGCCGTGGAGCTCATCTGCGATCCCGAGGAAGCCGGGGACATGCGAGAGATCGGAACGATCCTGGCCTATCGTCTTGAGCATCTACGCATGTCAAAGCCGTCCAACGAAATTCTCCTCGTCCACGACATGACCTGGTGTCGGGAGAGTGATACGGGTGTGGAGCGCGTGCTCGAGTATCTTGCACGCGTGCGCGCGGTGCTCGAAGAGCACACGGTTCACTGTGTGCACATCTACCCCCCCACCTCCTTCTCGGCCCAGGCGCGATTGCGGTTGCTACAGGCACACGCCGCAGCGTGGGCTTTCGGCACGGTCTGCACCAACGTACACTACACACCCCAGCGAGACGATCCGGAAGGTGAACTGGAGGCCCTCCTCGCCGACCTCCTCAAGCGAAGTCAGCTCGAGGATGAACTGCGAGACTCCGTGGAACTGACTGAAACCCTGATGGCACGACGTGAGACCGAGGTGGCTGCCCTGCGCCGCCTGGTCGGGGATATCTGCCAGAGTTCAAGTCCACGGGACGGGCTCGCAGCAGCGCTCCACATGGCAGTGGACGTGCTGGACATGCAGGCAGGCGCAATCGTCGCCTTCGATGACGCGGAAGGTCCACCGATTCTTGAAGCGCAGGTCACGCACCCGCCACTGGGCAACTCGGTTCTAGACTGGAGCCAGGGTGACAGAATCCTGACCACCCTGCGAACGGCAACTGAGCCGCTGTGGCGCAGCGACATCTCCGATGATCGGAACAGCAGTTTCAAGGACTCGGGCAACATCAGGAGCTACCTTGCATCGCCGCTCATCCATCAAGGGCGCAACGTGGGAGGCTTCGTCGTGATGTCTGCGTCACCGCGGGTCTTCTCGCTCTTCGACCTCCAGCTGGTGTCGTCGATGACCAATCAACTGGCGCTTGCGCTGGACAATTCACGTATCTATCGGCAGTTCTTGCGTTCGGAGAGACGGTGGGAGAACCTCTTCAACTCGCTGCCCGACATCCTGAGTGTGCAGGACCGCCAGTTTCGTATCGTCACGGTGAACCGTACGCTCGCGCGAAAGCTCGGGGAGAATCCCGGAGATCTTGTCGGACGCAAGTGTTATGAAGTGCTTCACGGTCGAAGCAGCGTCTGTGACGCCTGCACGCTGTTCATGGCCTCTCCACCGTCGTCGACTCCCCACGCGGGCCCGGACGCGCACGGCGACGCCATGGGTGCGGGTGGGGGCCCCCTGGGAACGACAGCCCCTGAGACGTCCCACCCGTGCATCGAGGCGCCCGCAGCCACTGAGCAACTCGGAGACGACGTCTATGACGTACGCGTCTCCCCCCTGTTCAGTGAGGACGGCAACTGGGTTGGCATCCTGCACCACGGGCGCAACGTGACCCGCGAGAAGAAACTCACGGACAAGCTTCTTTCAAACGAGCGACTGGCCGTTCTCGGGCAACTCACGTCGAGTGTGGCGCACGAAGTCAACAATCCAATGACCGCGGTGCTTGGATTTTCTGAAATTCTCCTCATGCGCTACCCGCTCACCCCTGAACTGCACGAAATCATCTCCATGATTCGCGACGAGGCCATGCGTGCGTCAAAGGTCGTCGAGAATCTACTGAATTTTGCACGAAAACGAAAACAGACACAGGGCCCCGTGGACCTCAATGAAATTGTGCGATCCTGCGTGCAGATACGCAGTCACGAGATGATGATGCACAATATCGAACTTGAACTCTCGCTCGGCTCCGATCTTCCGCTGACCACGGGCAACCCGACCCAGTTCCAGCAAGTGTTCATGAACCTGATCGCCAATGCATCCTATGAGATGCAGAAACTCCCCCCCGATCGACGACGCTCATTGAAAGTAGCTACGTG
>JAJXVI010000681.1 GCA_021782195.1 bacterium
TCGGTCTCGGTGCACCGACGCTTGCACGTATTGCACGCATTCATTCCCCGGTACGCGAGCGAGGACGCCCGGGTGACCGAGGCCGTTCTGGGATTCGTCCTCCTTCTGCTGGCGGGAAGTCTGTGGCGACGCAAGCGCGTGGCGTGGTTTCTGACGCTCGGCGCGCTGCTCGCATCGACCGTCGCCCACCTCGTGAAGGGGCTCGACGTCGAGTACGCGCTGCTTGCGTCCACGCTGGCGGCGTGGCTCTATCATCTTCGTTCACACTTCCACGCGCGGACGGATCCACCGTCGCTTTATCGCGGCATTCGCGCGTTTGTGGTTTCCTTTAGCTTCGTCCTGGTATACGGCACCCTTGGCTTTGACTGGTTGTCGCCACGACCCGCCAGCCTGTGGTCGGCATTGAGCGAGACGTTCGTCCTGGCGACGCAGTTCTATGACCCGCGCTACGTGAGGCCGTTGCGCTTTGGGGGACCCCTGACTGATTCCATCTATCTGCTGGCCACGGTGGGCATTGCGTATACGACGGCCATGGTGCTGAACCCGGTCTGGCAACGCCCGGGGAGCGACGAGCCGACGCGTGCCCGTGCGCGATCCATCGTGGAACGATGGGGGAGGAGCTCCATGGCTCATTTTACGCTCCTTCCCGACAAGAGCTACTTTTTCAGCGAAGGTGGCTCGGTCATCGCGTATGCCGTAAAGCAGCGGATTGCAGTGGCGCTGGGGGACCCCGTCGGTCCGCCCGTCGATTTCGAGCCCGCGGTCAGGGGGTTTGAGCTGTTCGCAACTTCCAATGACTGGGACGTTGCGTTCTACCAGACGCTTGACGAGACGGCCGGTCTCTGGCGGACGGCCGGCTGGGAGACCCTGTGTGTCGGAAACGAGGCGATCGTCGACCTGACTGCCTTCAACCTTGCGGGCAAGGGCGGGCAGTCGTTTCGCACCGCCGTGAACAAGTTGACCCGTCTCGGCTACACGGCGGTTCTTCATCCTCCTCCGCAGGGAGACGCCCTGCTGGCGGAATTGCGTCAGATCAGCGACGAATGGTTGACGCGAATGCACGGGACCGAAAAGCATTTTTCGCTCGGCTCGTTTGATGAGGAATACCTCCGTGCGTGTCCCGTCACGGCCATTCACGCGGCGGACGGACATATCACGGCGTTTGCAAGCGTCATTCCCGAGTACCAGCGCAACGAGTCCACGGTCGACCTGATGCGCCGTCGCTCGGAGGTTGAGAACGGAACCATGGAGATGCTTTTTGTGCAACTGCTCAAGGATGCGAAAGACCATGGTTTTGAGACCTTCAACCTGGGTCTGTCACCCCTGGCCGGGGTTGGGGAACACGAGAGCGACCCGATGCTGGAGCGGTTGATCCACTACATCTACACGCATGGCAACCAGTTCTACAATTTTCAGGGCCTGCATACGTTCAAGGAGAAGTTCCGCCCCGGCTGGTCACCCCGATATCTGGTCGTGCGCAGGTTGAGCAGTCTGCCTGCGGTCACCGTGGCGCTCATCCGCGTGCACTCCGGGGACCACTTCGTGCTTGACGCGATCCGGGACGTGGTCGGCAGGCGAGACCGCGGGGCGCCTTCACCGATCGGTCACGCTTCCGCCTGACGCGAACGTCGGCTGACTCAGGCGTCGACGAAGCCTCCTGTCGACTCCTGCGCGGCCATCTGCCCGAGGAAGGATTGCGGTCTCGGCGTTCTCTACAAAAGCGTGGGTTTGCCCGCGATCTGGGGCGTCATCAAGACTTGCGGCTGCGCTCCTATGAGAGCAGGTTGTTCTGGATGGCGTAGTGGATGATGTCGGCGTTGCTGCGAAGCTTCGTCTTTTCCAGGATGCGCGTGCGGTAGGTGCTGATGGTCTTGACCGACAGGCTCAGCTCTTCCGCGATCTGGGCAACCGACCTGCCCCGGGCAATGCTGCACATGACCTGGTACTCACGGTCGGAAAGGGTGTCGTGCACCTTCTTTTCTCCGTCGGAGTCAAGTTCCAGGAGAAGCTTCTCGGCAAACGCCTCGCTCACGTACCGTCCACCGTGACTGACCTTGCGCAACGCCTTCACCAGCTCTTCCGGAGCGCTATCCTTCGTCATGTATCCCGCCGCCCCCGATCGCAGAACACGCACGGCGTACTGGTCCTCCGGGTGAATGCTCAGGATGAGAACGGGCAGTCGTGGATGGTCGGCCTTGATCCACTTCAGCACGTCTAAACCGCTCGCACCAGGCATGGACACATCGAGCACCACGATGTCACAGGGTTGCTGGCGCAGCAGTGCAACGAGCTCTTCACCGTTGCCCGCTTCCCCCACCACGCACATGTCCTGTTCATCCTCGACGATCTGGCGCAGACCGTGGCGTACAATGGCATGGTCGTCCGCAATGACAATCCTCATCATGTGCGGGGCCCGATCTTCCGCTCGTTCCCGATCTTCCGCTCGTTCCCGGCTCCTGCCGTGTCGACGTCGAACGGGAGATTGCGTCTGGTGGCAGTCCACACAGGGGGGAGTTCAATCAAGATCGTGGCACGAGGGGTCAGACGTGACGGCCTTGCCGGCCGCATCGTGGCGAGCCGCCACCATCA
>JAJXVI010000682.1 GCA_021782195.1 bacterium
GTTTGATGCGAGGTCGCCAGATCGCATTGAGTCCACAGGCGTTTCCCGAGGGACCCGCAGCTATCGAAGGGCTCCTCCAGGCCGCAGACATCTTTCGGGGCCGCGCACACCCCGAGTATTTCTACGACGACGCCGACCGCTACCAGTACTACGCCGATCTCTTCTTTCGCTTCACGCACGAAGGCGCGCGCTCACTCGGGGTCATGAGCGAACAGGGTGCCAGTTCTCCTCTGCTCTCCGAAATGCTGGGGGAAATCCTGGCCCTCCGCCCGGACTGCGTCGGCTTCTCCATGATCTTCTCCGAGCAGTTGCCGGTTGGTGCGGCCCTTGGAAAGGCACTGCGCACGCGGCACGGAATGAAGGTCTTGTTCGGCGGCAGTTGCTTTACCGACACCTCGGAACACTTTCTCAAGTGGTATCCCGAAGCCGCGGACGTCGTCATCGCCGGCGAAGGTGAAATCGCCCTGAGCAGGCTGTTACGCAGCCTCGACAACTTCGCGGCCGTACCGGGGGCGGTCTTCTACAAAGACGGACAGGTCCGGAGCGTACCGAACGTCATCGGCAACGATCTCGACGCGTTCGGACCGCCCGACTGGAGCGACGTGGACCTGCGCTCCTACTACTCGCCCGAGCCCGTGCTGCCCTTGCTGCTCTCGCGCGGATGCTACTGGCGACGCTGTACCTTCTGCGTGCACTACCGTTCAGCCGGGCTCAGCTACCGCATGCACGGGAAACCGTACGTGCTTGACATGGTGGAGCGCTTTCGCAAGCAGGGGGTGCGCCACTTTGCCTTCATCGACGAGATGATCGCCCCCCGCCACTTTGAATGGCTCTCACAGGGCGTGCGAGACGCCGGCCTTGACATCGCCTACTACGCGCTGACCAAACCCGTCCGCTACTTCACGCCCGCCGTGCTCAAGATGATGGCCGAGTCCGGATGCCGATACCTGTTGTGGGGCTTCGAGAGCGGCAACCAGCGCGTGCTCGATCTGATGGACAAGGGCACGATCGTCGCGGACGTCGCCCACGTGCTGCGCAACGCCCACGACGCCGGACTCCGCAACCACCTTTTCCTGATCTGCGGATTCCCGACCGAGACTGAACAGGAATTCGAAGAGTCGCTGCGCTTCCTCGACGCCAACAAGGACTGCATCGAGGCGATTCATCGCGGAACATTCTCGCTCGAGCCCCAGTCGCCGGTCTTTGACGACCCGGCCCGTTACGGTATCAAGCGGGTATGGCTACGCCAGCCCGGACCATCGGGCGGGAGCTGGGGCTACGAGACCGAAAGCGGCATGACGCGCGAGGAGGCACAGGCCGTGTTCGTGCGCGCCCTCCCCTTTTTCCGCGAATTCAACCCGTACGCACGCGCGCTGGCCAACTTCCGCGACCACGCCCTGCTCATCTACGATGCCAGAGGCGATCGACTTGACATGGGAAAACGCACCTTTCCCGCGCTCTCCCACCCGCTGCAAGCGTGTCGTCCGACGTGAGCCTGCCCCCGTCCGCCCGCCCTCCCACATCATGCGGGGACGTCCCCTGCCCGTCCGCGACCGCCCCTCCCCCGGCGACCGCCCCTCCCCCGGCGAGCGCCGCGAATCCCGCGCAGGCAGGTACGGCGGGGGACGTCCCCTCCCCGCTCACCCCCGGCCCCACGCTCGATCCCGCGAACTGGCCAACCGCGCGCGCGCAGGCCCACCGCATGCTCGACGACATCCTCGACTACGTCGAGCACATCGGGGAGCGTCCGGTCTGGCAAAGCATCCCTGCCGAGGTGCGCACCCATTTTCGCGCGCCGTCGCCGTCGCAACCGACCGACCTCGCGCAGGTGCACGACGAGTTCATGCGCTTCATCCTGCCGTACGCGACCGGAAACGTCCATCCGGGGTTCATGGGATGGGTCCACGGCGGCGGGAACCTGGCGGGGATGCTGGGGGAGATGCTGGCGGGCGGGCTCAACGCCAACCTGGGCGGACGCGACCACGCGCCCATCGAGGTGGAGCGCCAGATCGTGGCCTGGGTCCGCGACTGGTTCAGCTTCGGGGATGGCGCCAGCGGTCTCTTCACAACGGGCACCTCGATGGCCACTTTCATCGGGGTGCTGGTGGCGCGCACGAAGGTGCTCGGTGTCGACGCGCGCGAGCGTGGCATTGCGGCCAACGGGCGCCGCCTGACCGCGTACGCGTCGGAGGCCGCGCACGTATCCGTGGCCCACGCACTCGACCTGTGCGGACTCGGCCGCAACGCACTGCGCCGCGTTCCAGTCAACGACGCCTTTGAAATCGACGTCGCCGCACTGCGTCGCATGATCCGTGAAGACCGCGCGGCCGGTTGCCACCCCTTCCTGGTGGTCGGCACCGCCGGCACCGTCGACTGCGGCGCGTTCGACGACCTCACGGCCCTCGCCGACACGGCCCGAGCAGAAGAAGCATGGTTGCACGTCGACGGGGCGTTCGGCGCCCTGGCCGTCCTTGCGCCCGCACTGGCTCCTCGCCTGCAAGGAATCGAGCACGCCGACTCGCTCGCTTTCGACTTCCACAAGTGGGGACAGGTACCGTACGACGCCGGCTTCATCCTCGTGCGCGAC
>JAJXVI010000683.1 GCA_021782195.1 bacterium
GATGAAGGCGTGCAAGTTCCACCCGGGCGAGTTCTTCAGGTTCCAGAACTTCGAGAGCCTGAGCCCCGTCCTCGATGGTACGCGCGTCAACCAGGAAGGTATCGCACTGACCGGTGCGTGGGTCGATCCCGAACAGGGACTCCTCTCGATGATCGCGCTTGAATTCGGTGTGTCGTCACGCCTGTGCTCGTTCCTCAAGAAGGACGATCGCGTCGTTGTCACGGGCCCGACCGGCTGTCCCAGCGAGATAGGACACGGCGAGAACGTGATTCTGTGCGGTGGCGGTCTTGGAAACGCCGTGCTCTTCTCCATCGCCCGCGCGATGAAGGATGCAGGCAACAAGGTCGTCTACTTCGCCGGGTACAAGAAGCCTTCAGACGTGTTCCATCGGGACAAGGTCGAAGAAGCGTGCGATCAGGTCATCTGGTCTGTCGACGTCGGTGAGCCGATACGGGCCCGCCGCCCGCAGGACCGCCACTTCGTCGGAAACATCGTGCAGTCGATGCTCGCCTGGGCAAAGGGCGAACTCGGCGACACGGCCTTCCCGATGAAAACCACCAACCGCATCCTGGTCATCGGTTCCGACCGCATGATGGCAGCCGTAAAGGCGGCCCGTACCGAAGGGGTGCTCAAGGAGTACTTCTGCGGAGCCCACGAAGCGCTCGCCTCGATCAACTCGCCGATGCAGTGCATGATGAAAGAGATCTGCGCACAGTGTCTGCAGCGCCACATCGACCCCGAGACCGGCAAGGAAAGCTACGTCTTTACCTGCTTCAACCAGGACCAGAAAATGGACCTGGTCGACTGGAAACACCTCAACGAGCGCCTTCGCCAGAACACGGTTGCCGAAAAGCTGTCAAACCAGTGGCTTGACTACCTGATCAAGAAACACAACCTCGAGCACGTCTGAGACGACCATTCCCCCCTCTGTCCGGGCCGCGTGCGGCTTCGAACAGAGAGGGAGTCGGCCCGATGACACGCAAGAAGGCCGGTGGTTGCGACGACCTCGCAGACACCGGCCTCTTTCGTGCGCTCCGAAAATTGCGCACCCCTGTCAGGAACGGGGAACGATGACCGTCACGGCCCCCTCCCGCGACCCCCGCGACCTGTCAGGAACGGGGAACGATGACCGTCACAGCCCCCTCAAGAATCTCCACGGTCGCGGGCATTCGACAGAAGAACTCCCCATCGGCGTGCAGCAGAACGCTGGAGTGTCCGGCCACGCGAACCTTCCGACAGGTACGCGTCACGTCGTGTTCCAGTCTGCAATGACGTCCGGTCAGAATGGCCGGCAGCTCCAGCAACAGGTTGAACCGTCCACGCCACCTTCGAGCCAGGACGTGAAAGACTCCGTCGTCAGGGCGCGCCTCTGGCAGAATCTGAAAAGCCGCGGCATAGTGCGAAGCGTTCGCCACCAGCAGCTGCGTGCAGCGAATCCACCCGCGATCGTCATCACAGTTGAACTTGACAGGCTTCGGACGAAAAAACAGCAAGGTCTTCAGGGTTGCCCAGATTCCGTGCGGAATCTTGGACGGACCGGGGACGTCGGGCCCCGTTGCAAACGCCGCGGCGTCGATACCAACCCCGACGGCCTCCTTGAAAACGAAGGTCGTCGCAGGATGGCGAGACACCACGCGCCCCAGGTCCACGGCGCGCGGTTCCCCCTCGACCAGCACCCGCGCAGCGTCAAGCAGTTGCAGCGGGAGGCCAAGCGAACGCGCAAAATTATTGAACGTGCCGATGGGAAGGATACCGATCTCCACAGGCTCACCCAGCAGGGCGCGCACGACAACACCCACGGTTCCGTCCCCGCCGGCGACTGCGATCCTTCGATAGCCTTCCGCCAGCGCGCGGCGCGCTCGTTCGGCCATTGCGGCAGGACCGTCAATCTGCTCGATGGACGCGCGGTCCCCCATCTGTCCGGCAAGGATTTCCTGGAAAGAGGCGATACGACGACTGAGGCGCTGATTCGCCAGGACGAGGATGCGACCCGACTCGCCTTCAACCGGCAAGCCAGTCACTTCTTCACGGGCAGGCGAACTTCGATGAAACCAACCTGATCATGCACAAAAACGAACCGCACCCCGAGCGCTGGATAGACGAGATCGGGTCCGTATTTGCCGTCGGTCTTCTTGAAATCCGAGCCGTAAGCACTCTCCACGTCCGACAGGCTGCTCCCGAGGCCGATCCCCTTGGACGTATGGTACGAATTGCTGTACACGATAATATTGAGAACAATGTTGTTCAGGACGTGAAAAGCGAGCTTGCGTTTGTAGTACTGCCAGGTATGGTCGTTGGCATTCTCCCGTGCAGTTCCGACCAGTTCGGGTTTCCCCAGGAGGGCGGAAAGCTGGGTCCCGGAATCGCCAAGCTTCACCGGCCCCACGCCTTCACCGGGCGCGATCAGGAAATCGCTCTGCGCCCGTGCCCCAGTGGCCAGGGCCAGCATGACGACAAGGACCAGCACGGCCCACCGCATTGCATTCATCAACAGGACTCCGTTTGATATGAATCCGTCGGTCAGCCGCATCCGCTCACAGCGTCGGAAGCAAGAGGCACAACCGAAACGGCCCAATATTGGCCAC
>JAJXVI010000684.1 GCA_021782195.1 bacterium
CGTGCCGCGAACGGGAGCCGGGCCGATTATGATGAGGATGTCCGGTCTCCCTTCCGGTCGGTGTCTGACCGCCGCGGGCAGCGCAACCCTCGACGGGCTGCTGCGCGACGCTCCGACGGTCGATTGAGACGTCGAAAGCCTTCCGGTGCGCCAGTGAGGAGCCACCATGGACTCCACGCATCCGTTGCAACCGACCCCACAGGTTGTTCCGATCACCCGTACTCACGCTTCGTGTCACGAAGGATTGGCGGGTACGGTGTCGGCGGTGCGTGGTACCATTGTAGACGTTCGCTTTCAGGACGCGCTTCCGCCCATCCGCCATCTCTTGCGTGGCGAGATCCGTGGCGGTGGTGCCGTTGCACTCGAGGTGATGGCTCAGCTCGACAGTCTCACCGTGCGTGCAGTGGCGTTGACGCCAACCCGCGGTCTGGCGCGGGGAACTGCGATTCGTTCGACGGGAGATGGTATCAGGGTGCCGGTCGGTCCCGGTGTCCTCGGCCGGATGTTCAACGTCTTCGGCGACCCTGTCGATGGTGGACCACCCATCGCATCGGCTTCTTCCGGGCAAAGAGAAGAGAGGCGCTCGATCTACCTTCCTCCTGTTGCTCTGTCGCGTCGCTCATGCCGCGAGGGTATCTTCGAGACCGGCATCAAGGCCATTGATGTGCTGGCCCCCCTGGAACGCGGCGGCAATGGAGGCATGTTCGGAGGAGCCGGCGTTGGCAAGACCGTGCTGGTCATGGAGATGATCCACAATCTCGTGGCAGGCAACCAGGGCGTCAGCATCTTCTGCGGAATCGGTGAACGTTGTCGGGAAGGGGAGGAGATTCACCGACGACTGGCCGAAGCCGGCGTGCTTGATCGCACCGTTCTCGTTTTCGGGCAGATGGATGAAGCGCCAGGTGCCCGCTTCCGCGTCGGCCACACAGCGCTGACCATGGCCGAGTACTTTCGCGATGACGCCCACCAGGACGTGTTGCTGCTCATCGACAACATCTTCCGCTTTGTGCAGGCTGGCATGGAAGTGTCCGGTCTGTTGGGCCAGATTCCGTCGACGCTGGGCTACCAGCCTACCCTTGCAAGCGAACTTGGGGAACTGGAGGAACGCATCGCGAGTACCGAGGGCAGCGCCATCACATCGGTGCAGGCTGTCTACGTCCCTGCAGACGACTTCAGTGACCCTGCCGTCGTGCACGCTTTCAGTCACCTCTCATCGCGTATCGTGCTCTCCCGCGCAAGGGCTGGCCACGGTCTCCTGCCTGCCGTCGATCCGCTGCGGTCGGGGTCAAGCATGCTCGTACCGCGGGTGGTAGGCGCGCGTCACTATCGTCTGGCGCGCGACGTGAGAAGAACCCTGGCGGAATACGCAGACTTGCGCGACATCATCGCCATGCTGGGCATCGATGAGCTTACGCGCGAGGATCGCCGGGTCGTCAATCGTGCGCGTCGTCTCGAGCGCTTTCTAACCCAACCATTCTTTACGACATCGCAGTTCACGGGTCATCCTGGACGGAGGGTCGGGTTGGACGACGCACTGACCGGTTGCGAGCGAATCCTCGCGGACGAGTTTGCCGAAACCGACGAGTCGGCGCTTTACATGATCGGTTCCATTGACGAAGTTCACGCCCCGTCAGTTTGTTCGCCTGCTGCGCCGAAAGGGGTTGACTCGTCGTGAATCTCCGCATTGCCACTCCGACCGGGATTGTCGTGGAGCGTGGCGTATCGAAGATCCTCGCCTGCGACGGGAACGGCTTGTTCTGCCTTCTGCCGCGCCACATCGATTTCGTTACCGCGTTGGAGACGGGTATCCTTCGTTACTTCGACACACAGCCTCCGCAGGTTGTGCTTCAACCTCTCTCTGATAGTTTCACCGTCGACAGTGAAAGTTTTCGAGGGACAGGAGGCTCATTGTTCTACCCCACCGCCCGCGCCCGTCGCGAGCACAGATCCCCGGGTGAGCACTGGGTGGCACTTGACGGCGGGATTCTCGTCAAGCGCGGTGACGAGGTTTCCGTGGCTGCCTGGTGGGCATACGTCAGTGACGATCCGGACGTACTGGGCAAAACCATGCGTGACGCTTTCGAGTTGCACGAGACGTTGGAGCGTGGCACGCGTGCGGCCCTGGCCGGGCTCGAGTCGAATCTCGTGCGCAGGTTCCTGACAATTCGCACGGAGCAACAACCATGAACCGTCGGATGCATTCACATGACGACTTCTGCCGCCGCGTCGAGACGCAGTTGCGTCGCGCACGTGGCAGCGCAGCCGACGGTTCGAAGGCGGCGTGGTTCGGTCTGGGGACCGTCGGGGTGGTCGGATACACGGTCGCACTGCCCACCCTGCTTGGCATCGCGCTCGGTCTCGTGCTCGACGTGCACTTTCGTGAAGCCTTCTCCTGGACGCTGTGCGGCCTTGCGCTGGGTGTCATCGTCGGGGCATCGCAGGCGGTCGCGTGGCTCGCGAGAGAGCACGGGGCGATCGGCGCGCAGGCACCGTCCCCGCCGCCGTCGCCGCTCGGGACGTCGCTTCCGCCGTCGTCGCCGCTCGGGACGTCCCCGCCGCTGTCGCCGCTCGGGACGTCGCT
>JAJXVI010000685.1 GCA_021782195.1 bacterium
CACACGTCGCGACAGTCATCTTGAAAGTTCCCCCTCCCAGGTGGAGCCCTGCCAGATTGAACGAGACACTCTGCTCTCGAGGCTCCCGCGGCCTGGTGCCGTCGGCATCCGCCGCACGGCACTGTGGTAGAGGGAGTTAACGGTTGCCCTTTCGCGGCCGATAATTCACGTGCTTTCGTCATTGTCAGCGGGAAGAGGACGAGCGTTCATGCACCGAACAGAAGGGCTGCCAGGCGGTATGACCACGAATTGTGCCGCGGCAGCAACTGCGTATACGAAAGTCACGGCGGGTGGACAGAGTACGCGCGCCATGGCGCTGAGCCTGCACCACGACGCGGTGCGGTACCTTGACGACGCCATGGACCAGTTTGACTATCAGCGGCGCGCCGACGCGGAGGACCTGGTGTGTCGGGCGAGCGCTGTTCTTGCGCTGTTGCGCCGTTCGGTCGCCGACTGCGGTGCAACCGTTGGCGCTGATTTGCGGGCCCTCTACGACTACCTCACGAGGAAACTGGCTGCGGTTCCTTCGTGCGACAATCCGCGCGAACTCGTTGGCAGCGTGTTGCGCGCCGTACTTGCATTGACCAGTCTTTTTGAGTCCGGCCTCGCACACGCACGGTGACGTTTCGCGGGGTCGCATCGTCGCGTGACTTTTGGCAGCAGTTCCGCCTCGCGTTCCAGCGCCAGGTGCAGGCTGGAAATCAGCTGGCAGGCTCGCCGTCAACCGGTGGGCTGGAATTGGAGTGGAAGGGTGGCTGACATCTCGTGAACGGAATTTCAGGAGTTTCCCAGGGTTCGCTACTGATTTCGGCGGTCGGTTCGACGCAGACGACCCGACCGACCGAAGCTTCCTCGGATGTGTCGGCGTCGGATTCGTCCATTGACTCCGACGCTGACGCGTCCGCAGCGGTCGGCCGTCTCTCCTCGGCATTGCAGGGTAGCAGTGCGATTCCCTTTAGCAGTGGCGTGTTGCATACGTCCTCTGCCCACGCCGCACAGATGGGGACAGCGTCGGCCGCCGTAGCAATGGCACCGATGGCGTACACGCGGGCCTCCTGACGTGTATAAACGGCGCTTTCGCGCCATGAACACCGACGTGAGGATCTGGCTGCAGACGGATCACGAACTCGCTGTGTCGGCGCTTGCCGAGGCAGAGAAATCGTTTGCCGAAGCTACGCTGGTCCTCAGCCGGTTTCTTCCCGAATCTGACCTGTGCGCACTGAACGCCGCCGCGGGCAAGGGAGCCCGCGCGGTCTCTCCGCTCCTCCTCGAAGTTCTACAACTGGCACTGGGGCTGTCCCGCGAAACGCAGGGCATCTTCGATCCGAGCGTCCTGCACGCCCTTTGCGAGGCTGGCTACGACGCGACCTTCGAGCGCGTGGAAATGGAAGTGGACGCCCCCGCGCCCCGCCGTATTCGGGCTCAATGCGGAGGCTGGCGCGACATCGTTGTCGATGGGGACACGGTCAGGTTGCCCCCATTGGTGTCTGTCGATCTCGGCGGAATCGCCAAGGGTTTCATGGTCGATCGCGTCACGACGGACCTGCGGAAAATGGGGCCGGTGCTGGTCGACGCCGGCGGTGACATACGCGCATCCGGTCTGCCCGGCGGACAGCCCTGGCCCGTTGGAATCGGGCACCCCCTCCAACCAGGCACCACGATCGACGTGGTGGGACTGCGCAATGAGGCACTTGTTACCAGCAGCATCGGGAAGAGACGGTGGCGTCGCGGTGGTCGGTGGATGCATCACCTGATCGATCCACGTACGCAAGAACCCGCGGTGACCGACCTTTACGCTGTGACCGTTCTCGGAAAGACAGCCGCGATCTCTGAGGCGCACGCCAAGGTTGCCCTGATTCTCGGAACTCGCGATGGCCAGGAGTATCTGGCTTCGCGGCGGTTGCGAGCCTGGCTTGTTCAGGAGAGCGGCGACGTCCTCGTGACCTGTGCTGATGACGGCGGTGCCAGGCGGCGGACCGGGTAGCCGTCCCGCCCTCAGCCTGTTTTCGGCAGTTGGCCGGCGTCTCATTCTTTCTTGCGCATCTTCTGTTGCCGCTTGGCATGCAGCGAGAGAGCAGATCTTTTCGGCAAAGATGCGCTTTCCCCACTGGGCAGGAGACAATCAAAGATCTGCTGGCGACTGGGGCAGATCTTTTTGGCAAAGATGCGCTTTCCCCACCCCGTGTGGTTGTCGATGCCGTCGTTCTCTTTCGGGCTCGTGGTTCCTGTCAGTTGCGTGAAGAGAAACTTCTCGGGTCAGCGGGAAAGACTTGAGCCTATCCGGCACATTGATGCAGGCGCAGTTCATCTCTTGGCGCCAGGTTCACCTCTTCGCCCTTTGGAAGTGGGGTCGTCGATACGTTCCCCCGTCGGATCCAGTGCAGCTTCATCGTGTCGGCCATCTTGGATGCCATTGGGTTTCACGAGATCGTTGAACGCACGTGTGGTGATGGCGGCGAGCTTCCCGTCTCATACCTCGAGGCCTCCATTCACTGTCGCTACAATCGTGTCGACTCGGTTCCGCTCAGTCAGTTTGAAGATTGGGTTGGAAACTTGTCCATCCCGGTGTGGGTG
>JAJXVI010000686.1 GCA_021782195.1 bacterium
CCAGAACAACGTGCAGGCGAACGTTCACGTGCTGGGAATTGGCCTGGACCGAAAAGAACGTGCCCTCCTGGAACAGATTAAAGGCGTCAAGGTCTTTGAGGCCGACCTCTCCCTTCCGCTCTCGCCGGTCGGTCGCAAGGCTGAAGCGCTTCTCACCTCACAGGGCCACCCTTCAGCTTATGTCACCCTGCTCGACGCTGACTGCGTCGTGACCGGCGATGTTACGCCATACCTCACGCACAACGCACCGGGACTCTATGCTCGAATCAAGTCACGCGACGAAGATGCAACAGTCTTTGCTTCCCGCTACGCACCGGACGAACCACACCAGGGCATTCCTCGCGCAATCGCCGAACAGTGGCGCCGTGACGTCAACGACCGGCAGGAATGCAATCTTCCGGTCACGGTATGCGGAGGCAATCTGTCGGTGCACAGCACGTACCTCGCGTTCGTCCAACGCTGGCACGACCAGATGTTGAAAGTACTGCCTCACCAACCGCGCCCACACGATCCCTCAAACTTCGCATACTTCCAGACCGATGAATCGGTACTGAATTCGCTCCTGGCATATGCATCCGACGCGCCCCCTCTCTATCGAGGGCGACTTGACGAGGATGTGACTGCCTACGTGGCACACCTGGGGCCCTGTGACCCCAAACCGTGGGTCTGCTGGCGGTGGGATCGCCTCTACCTGTTCGACACCGTCGTAAGCGCACTCGAATATGGCGAGCGCGCCGGCTACCACATGCCCACCATCCCCTGGACTTTCCGCCGCGCCTTGAGACCTGCCATCGTAGCAACCGCGGCGGTGTATCACGGTTACCGCACCATGCGTTCAATGCTGGGCAGAACACTTCGGGCAGTTCGGAGACAACTGCGCAAGTCCCCGGGCTCCACCCGGACCGCGTGAAAGGGGTAACTCGTGCTTGTCCTGTGTGCCCATCACGTATGCCCTCCCGCAGAGGGCACCGGGTCGTGGCGCTTCACGATATCTCCACCCGGATTGCGCCGCATCATTCGCTCTGTTCGCTCTCTCGGCCTCCAGTTCATCACGATGAGAGAGGCACTCGCCGGTTTTGAAGACCAGCGCAACAAAGTGGTGCTTACCTTTGATGACGGATACGAAGACTTCTATCAACACGCCTTCCCGGTGCTAAGGCAGGAAGATTGTCCGGCCACGGTCTTTGTGCTGCCGGGACTGTACGGTCGCACCAGCGAATTCGAGAACGGAGCTGTTCCGACCCGCCTGCTTTCCCGCGAGCAGATCGTCGAAATGGCCGGCTTCCCCGGACTGAACATCGGCAGCCACAGCCTTCGTCATCGCAGACTTCCGACACTGTCTCGGGAAGAGCTGGTCACGGATCTCGAGACGGCACACACCCTCCTTGCAGCGGACCTCGGGGCGACCTACGTACCCGTCCTGGCCTATCCTTACGGTCACGTTACCCCCGAAGTGGTTGCCACCACACGTTCCTCACCGTATCAAAACGCGTTCACGCTTTTGCGAGGCAACTGGGGACCGTCTACCGACCCCTACCTCGTCCCGCGATTTGCAATCTCACGCTTCGACAGCTATCCACTCGTGTTCTGGCTCAAATGTGCGCGAAATCGACTGCGCGCCGCGCACCTCCCCGACTGACGCATCTGCCCGATACACCATCGTGCCGTACACGCCGTATGCAGCGAGGTGCGCAACAAAGATCGCCATTGCCAGCGCGAACAGGGCCTGCTGCGCTCCCTTCAGGGCTGGGAGAGCCCGTCAGCTACAGCGATTCCTGACCCATCACGCCCGCAAAACGCAGCCCATCGACTGCGACGCACAAACTCCCTGTGATAGCCCGCGGCGCGAACCTCAAGCTGGGGACGCAATGTCCGCTCCAGTGCCTGCACCGTTTCCTCCAGATGCACGTCTCCCGCAGGAAAGGCGGGACTCGCCGGCGGCTGCCCAAATCCCTTCAGCAAACGGATTGTGTCTGGCTGTTGCATTGCTTCCCGGACAGCGGCTGCCCAGCCTGTCTCGGCCTGACCCCAGATACTCCCCGGAAACTCTGGCGCCAGCACGCCCGACGATTGCGCCACGGATTCAAACTCCTTGCGCAGAACGCTCGCACACAAACGAGAGAGCGCAGCGACACGAATCATCGTCGTGGCAACGTCCGAGGCACCGTATCGGTCGGCGGCACTCTTCAGCGCCGCATCCTCCGCGGAAGTCTCGAAGTGCGCCGCGACAGCGGGAACTCCCGCAAGATCGCCCAGCGCTCGCAAACCTCGGCGCGCACCGCGCATGCGCCCCTGGGCAATCCATAACAGGATCTCCACGTCACGCCGCAAACCGAGGCGGAGCAAGGGAACGCCAAGCGTGAGGACAACACGGTCTTCCTCATCACGATACATTTCCGGCTCGACAGACAGCGAGGGGACAACGAGGTCCGGGCACGCAAGCCCCGCCTCGGTCAACCACGGCTCAAGGCCTGGGAGGTCAGAGAGTTGGCAGAACGGTTGCGAGCGCACCACGACCGACTTGCGCACATAGCGAAAAACAGCAGGCAGGCCCAGAAACGAGAGGACAGCGAC
>JAJXVI010000687.1 GCA_021782195.1 bacterium
GTGGAGCGGCAGGGTTTGCGGGCCACGTCGGCGGGGTACGGCTTTCTCTGTCGGGTGGGCGACATGGTGGCGCGTCCGAAGGCTGGAAAGCAGTTCGTCACGCTGGAGGGCCGCGACCAGATTCTCTCGCCGGTCCTCTACTACGAGACGGCTGACGCGCACCTCGCTGCGCTGTCGGGACACGGAAGGCTGACCGTCTTTCCGCTGGGTGAGATGAAAACGCTGAGCGGCGGGGGGCGTGGCGTCATCATCATGGTGTTGGAAGCCGACGAGGCGTTGCTTGACGTGCGGGTGATTCGATCGGCGGTGGTCGTGGAAGGAACGGGTCGGAAGGACCGCGTGATGGCCATCAACGTCACGGGGGAAACGATGGCGGAGTACCTGGGCAAGCGCGCTCGCAAGGGAAGAAAGGTTGGCCCGGCCACCATGAAGCCGCAGCGTCTCGCGCTCCCCGCCGACGTGCCGGACGCGGCTCCCGCCCCCCCGCCGCCCCCAGAGGACGGGGCGCTTCCGATCTAGTGCTGCGCCCGTGAATTGACAAAGTTAACCCCCAGTCGCCGAGTCTGCGATTTCGGGATTCACCCCACGCACTGGCCGGGTGGGTGCGGTTCGATGGTCGGTTTGGCGTCTTCGCTGGCGTGGGGGTCTCTGGCTCACGCTTCGGCAGGGATCCTTGATGATCACCTCAGCGCCGGTGACGTGCCAGGGAAGGCCTGTTCGATGAAGGCAATCCGCTCCTACGAAGCGGACGCCCCTTCGACGCCGCCGCTTCCAATCTGGCGGCTGGGATTTCGGCAAAGCCCGCCGCCGTGCCTCTCGCGCCGCGCACCCGACAACGTGAAGTACTGGTGCTCGGCCCGGGTGGACTCGGGTCGCTCGGCTTCGGTTCTCGCGGTTGCCTCGTGGTTGCCTTGTGCTGACGCTGGTCGTGTGGCATTGCGACAGTGCTCCGGATCCTGGAAACAGCACGTCGCTCTCAGGGCCAGAATCTCAAGCCTGACCAGGAGGATCCCGTTTCCCCGCGGATCATGATCCTCTGGGAGAAGGGATCCACAGACCGCAACGCCCTCCAGATACCATACAGTGCGCCACACCGCGCCAGTTTCTTGAATCTTGCTCAATACAACGCGCTTTCCAGCCCCAACGGCAAGCAGCATCGGAGGGGGAGACAGTGCGGTCGCGTGTGCAGCACGACATCCGTCAGCTCAAGATGGAGCCTGACGGGCTCAATGAACAGACTGGCCGGGCCGCCCGAGACGCGCCACTCGTTGATCAGGCCCGCTCATCCTGCACTCAGCATTGCACGTCGGTGCGAACTTGGTCGCCTGGCGGAACCGTCACGGTCTGCGACCCCGTCGGTGAAAGTGACGAGGTTCTTGCGGTCACGCGGTTTATGGACGATTGAGGGCGAGGCAGACGACCGGCCCGGGCTCTACGATCCGGAACCGCGCGGTTGAGACGGATCTTCTGCCCTCCGCGGGCTCAGACCGCCTCCACAAGACGCTTCCGCAAGATATCGTCTGCACCCGGGCAAGGATCCAGCATTGACGACTTGCACGCCGGTACGTATACTTGAAACAGTCTGTACTGTGGTGGCTGGGAAGGGAGAAGCCCGGGGGGCGCTTCCTTTCACTCTGGCTGGGAGCGTTCGAGCGTGTACCATCGTTTTATCCGCGCTGCCTTTGCGTGCGTCCTTGCACTTTGCGTCGTGATTGCGTTTGCCCCGTTGCGGGCCAGCGCCAACCCCGTCCTTGAGGCCGACTGGCAGTTCAATGGCAACGGCAGCGACTCGAGCGGCAACGGCAACACCCTGGCTATCAGCGGTACACAGGGAACCGACTACAGCTACGCGCCGGGCGGAGGTATCGTGATGAACGGCACGTCCTCCGACTACGCGGCGATGACCACCGACAATACGGCCTTTGACTTCGGCACCACGAACTTCACCCTCCAGGCCTGGGTGAAGTACAACGGCACCCCGGGCATCGAGAATCTGGTGGAAAAGTTCTCCGGTACGATGGGCCCGGGCTGGACGATCTGGGCCCAAAACAACCAGTTCGTCTTCTTCACCGGAACAAACGGTGATATTGCGTATGTCGCTGCTCCGCTCAGTTCTGATGGTTGGGTCGACCTCGTCGTCACCGACAACGGCGGCGTCACGTCGATGTACGTCAACAACGTCCTGATGGCCAGCGTTAACAACGTCAACTGGGGAAGTTCGACCGATCCTCTCTTCATCGGCAACCGTAATCCCGCCGTCCAGAACTACCCCACGAATGGCACGATCTACGATGTCGCTATCTGGAACGGCTCATTGAGTTCGACGCAGATGACGTCCGTCTACAACAGCGGCGTTCCCGCCCCCATCGCTACCCCCGAACCTGCGCAAGGCCTGCTGCTGGTTGGCGCGCTCGTCCTGCTGCGCCGTCGTCGCCGCACAGCCTAGCCTCTCTTCGTGACGCCGCAGTGAAGGCGTCGCGTCGCCACGGGCTTCACGTCGCCCCCGTGCCTGCCCTTGCGCTTTGGCCTGTTTTGGCAGCGGCTCCTTCGCGGTGTCGACAGTTGAGC
>JAJXVI010000688.1 GCA_021782195.1 bacterium
CACCGCCTGACGCTGGGCGACGGTGTCCTGCTGAAGGAGAACCACCTCGCTGCCGCCGGGGCCGTTCGCGCGGCGGTGGAAGCGGCTCGCCGCATCGCACCGAACCTCGTGAAGATCGAAGTGGAGCGGCTTGCCGCCTCCGAGCATTCCGATCGGAACGGCCAGGGATCGGTACGGTTCGTGCTCGCGCCAGCGTCGGAGGACGTCAAAGGTGCTCAGCGTGGACTGCTCCAGGAGGTCCATCAGGGTGACGCCCGAGGGGATGTCGGACGCGGACGTCCCGCTCTGGCAGCGGATGCGCGCCATTCCACGCGCGAAGCGGTCAGCCTGGTCGGGCGTGAAGCTGTCGGACCGATAGGGGATCTCCCGCGTGGTCGCCTCGTTGAGGATGACACGGGGACTTCCCGGACCGACGGTGACGACGGTTGCGCATCCTTTAGGGAGGTTCCGCTCGCTATCACTGAGAACCAGCGTAGCCAGTCCGGCCTCGCCACCGCGCGACAGAAGAAAGTCGACCGCAGGTTCCCCCGCCACCATTCGCAGATCAGCAAGAACGAAAACGTAGACGGGGAGGGGCATTCCTTCGTCGGGGCTCTGATAGAGGCGACGTTTGAGCAGATCGTAGAGGTCTCGCAGCATGTCGCGTGCCCGCGTGGCGTCCGTGGCCAGATAGCGCTGTCGGCCGTCGTCCGACCAGGTGTGGGGAAGCCATCGCACCCACCCCCACGGCTCGTCCGGCGGGGCCACGACGACGATCTTGACCTCGTTCGGGGCGTGGTGGCATGCGATGTTGGCGATCAAGCAGCGCGTTGCGTTGAGGACCTCGGCTCGGGGGCCGGCCACGCCCCCCACCCCGAGCTGTTTGAACGGCGCACAGATGGGAACGCCGTCCACCGTCTTGAACTCGTCCGCGAGCGCCAGGGTCTTTTTCACCAGCTCGTCGGGGTCGTTCCCTTCATCAATGGCCGGCGGCCGGATGGTCAGCGCAAAAGGCCCCCGGCCCGAACTGACGCGAAGAGATAGAAAGTCGTCGTCCTCGGGAGTGCGTTCGAACAGGCGCTGGTCGAGACGCTCCACGCGACCGATGCACTCTGTCGGCTCTGGAAACGTGCTTTCCAGCACGTTGACCTGTTCGGTGCGTACTTTTTCCCACTTCTCGCGTCGCGCGGTCAGGTAGCGTTGGGTACGCTCGATGCGGCGGGCGCATTCCTGTTCGTACTTCTTGCGGTCACTCCAGTACTTGATGACCTGTCCGGCCACGCCGCTCACGAGAAACGTCAGTGGCATGACGATCATCATGAGGCTCATGCCAGATGCGCTCGGGGGACTCTGTGCTGATGCGGCGCCGATTGCGCTGGCCTGTTGGGCCATGCGCTGGGCATCAAGCACCTGCTGGGTGTGCATCTGGTAGAGATAGATTCCGCCCATGCTTGCAAAGGAAAACAGCCCCCCGAGGACCATCGGCATCGACTGGACGAGGAATCCGTCGGTGCGGGCCTCAGGAGGCGCGTCCGGCCCCTTCAGCTCGTCCTCGCCCTGCGGGAGGCTTGTGAGCTTGCGTGGGGAGCGCTGAAAGGGAACGGTTCCTAGCATCGTGCGGAGAACACCTCAGATGCCGAAGCTCTGAAGTATCTTGAGCAGGTGGTCAGCCAGTTCCACGAGTTGCGTGAGCCCCTGGCTGCTGGTATTCGCCGCGTCGGAAAACTGGCCCACGACGTTGGTGGTCTGCTTGCCGAACTGCTGGAGGTCTGATATCAGCCCGTTGACCGCGGTGACGGCGGTCTGCACGTCGTTCTGGTTGGTCTGCAGGTTGTTGCCCGTGGATGATTGGAGTTGCCCCATTGCAGAGGTTGCGGTGTCCTGCGTCTTGGACTGATGCTGACCCAGGAACTGCCCCAGTTCCTGGCCGACCTGGGAGAGCAGGGAGGAAAGGTTCGACACCTGCTGCGAGATTGCGGGGATTGTGGTCTGCTGGACCTGTCCCGTGAGCCTGGAAGCGTTGTCGGATACCGTCTGGGTGTGCTGACCGACGTTCGGGGTCATCTGGCTTCCCAGGAACTCTGCCACCTGCCCGAGTGCTGGCACCAGCGCTGTGATCGCCGTCTCGACGCTCTGCACCGCGTTTGTGACCGCCTGGTTTGCGTGCGACTGCATCTGTTGAACGCGAGATGAAGCCGCATCCGTCTGCTTCGACGCCTTCTCAATCGCGTCGAAAGCCTGGCTGACCTGCTGTTGCGCGGTCTGCTGGAGTGACTCGAGGTTCTGCTCGAACTGCGTCAGCACGTGCGAGAGCCTGTCGGCCTCGCTCAGCAGTTGCTGGCGTGCCTGTTGAACCTGGGTCACCAGGCTTTCAGCTTTTGGGACGAGTGTGCTCGTTTGCTGTTGAATCGCCTGATTCTGGGTCTGCGCGAACTGATTTGTCTGCGTGACCTTCTGAAGCGACTCGGAAGCTTGCTGGGCAAGTCCTCCGAGCTGTTGCTGAGTGGCTTGATAACGGCTGATGACGTCCACGTCTGGTATCCTCGCCTCAATCTCTTTTTTTTCCGGCGCCCTGACCGGGTTC
>JAJXVI010000020.1 GCA_021782195.1 bacterium
TTCGTGAGCGCGCACCCGAATGCGGGGCTTCCGGACGAGTTCGGGATGTACGGAGAGACGCCCGAGACGATGGCGCAGACCGTGGCTGAATTTGCACGCTCCGGCCTGCTGAACGTGGCCGGTGGTGGTTGTGGCACCACCCCCGCGCACATTCGGGCGATTGCCGAAGCGCTTGAAGGCATGTCGCCCCGCCGCCTCCCGACGCTTCAGGTGGCGTGTCGATTGAGCGGACTCGAGCCGCTCGTGATCTCCAGAGACTCGCTGTTCGTCAACGTCGGGGAGCGAACCAACGTGACGGGCAGCCGTCAGTTTGCTCGCCTGATTCTGCAGGGACAGTTCGAGAAGGCGCTCGACGTGGCGCGTCAGCAGGTGGCAAGCGGGGCGCAGGTCATCGACGTCAACATGGACGAGGCCATGCTCGATTCTCGTCAGGCCATGGTCGATTTTCTCAACCTCATCGCTTCGGAGCCTGATATCAGCCGCGTTCCCGTCATGATCGACTCGTCGAAGTGGAGTGTCATCGAGGCCGGTCTACGGTGTCTCCAGGGCAAGGGCATTGTCAATTCGATCAGCCTCAAGGAGGGTGAGGAAGCGTTCAATGTGCAGGCCCGCGCGATCCGCCGTTACGGAGCGGCCGCCGTTGTGATGGCGTTCGACGAACAGGGTCAGGCTGACACTGTGGAACGCAAGGTCTCCATCTGTCGACGCGCGTGGCGCATTCTGGTCGAGGAAGTGGGGTTTGCCCCGGAGGACGTGATCTTCGATGCAAACATCTTTGCGGTGGCGACGGGCATTGAAGAGCACAACGACTACGCGCTTGCCTATCTGGAGGCGACCCGCCAGATTCGTGCGGAGATGCCCGGGGCACTTGTGAGCGGTGGCGTCTCCAATGTTTCGTTCAGTTTTCGTGGCAACAACCGGGTGCGGGAAGCCATTCATTCCGTATTTCTCTACCACGCGGTGCAGGCTGGAATGTCGATGGGCATCGTGAATGCCGGGCAGCTCGAGGTGTACGACGAGCTGCCCCGCGAACTGCGCGACCTCGTGGAGGATGTCATCCTGAACCGTCGCCCTGATGCCACCGAGCGCCTGCTGGCGGCGGCCGAGCGGTTCAAGGGAGAGGCGGTCGTCGCGAAGGTCGATCTGGAGTGGCGTTCATGGTCTGTGGAGGAGCGCCTGACCCACGCCCTTGTGAAAGGGATGGACGAATTCATCGAGATCGACACCGAGGAAGCGCGAATTTCCTGTGAGCGCCCGATCCAGGTCATTGAGGGACCGCTCATGAAGGGAATGAACGTGGTTGGCGATCTTTTTGGAGCGGGACGCATGTTTTTGCCTCAGGTGGTGAAGAGCGCGCGCGTCATGAAGAAGGCCGTGGCGTATCTCGTGCCGTTCATTGAGGCGGCAAAGGGCGCGGGCGAGTCGCTTTCGAACGGCCGAATTGTCCTGGCGACGGTCAAGGGTGACGTGCATGACATCGGAAAGAACATCGTCGGCATCGTCCTGGCGTGCAACAACTTTGAGGTCATCGACCTCGGCGTGATGGTTGCGGCGGAGAAGATCCTGCAGGTGGCGACCGAACGGCAGGCTGACATTATCGGCCTCTCGGGCCTTATTACGCCTTCTCTCGAAGAGATGTGCCACGTGGCGGGGGAGATGGAGCGACTGGGCTTTCGCGTGCCACTGCTTATCGGTGGTGCCACGACCTCGAAAGTTCACACTGCGGTCAAGATCGCTCCGGCGTATCAAGGGCCGACCGTACACGTCAAGGACGCATCGCGCGCGGTTGGCGTGGCCCGCTCGCTGCTCAGTGCCCAGTTGTCAAGAGAATTTCTCGAACAGCTCTCGACGGATCAGGCTGCAGTGCGTACCGCCCACCAGGGGCGTACTGCTCGCACCGAATGGCTGTCCATTGAACATGCCCGGCAAAATGCGATGCGACTTTCGTTTGCACCGCAAGCACCGCTGGTTGGAGCCGGGGTGGAGATCCATGACGACGTATGTCTGGCGGATCTCGTCGATTTCATCGACTGGACGCCATTTTTTACGGCCTGGGAACTTCCCGGACGCTTTCCTACCATTCTGCAGGACGCAACGGTTGGCGAGGAAGCCCGCCGCGTGTACGAGGACGCGCGTGCAATGCTCAATCGCGTGGTTGATGAGAAGTGGTTGACCGCACGTGCCGTGGTCGGACTGTTTCCTGCGAATCGAGCGGGCAACGATGACGTCGAGATTTTCGTCGACGAGCGCCGCAACGGTGTGCGCGCAACGCTGCATTTCCTGCGTCAGCAGACCGTGCGTCCACCGGGTCGTCCCAACCGTTGCCTTGCCGACCTCGTTGCGCCGCGCGGTGAGCCGGACTGGGTCGGCGCGTTTGCCGTGACGACCGGACTCGGCCTTGACGAGCGCGTGCGTCGGTTCGAGGAAGATCACGATGATTATCACGCGATTCTGCTCAAAGCACTTGCGGATCGCCTGGCCGAGGCACTTTCCGAGCGTATGCACTGGTTGGTGCGCACACGGCTCTGGGGGTACGCACCCGACGAACCGCTGGATCCGTCGTCACTTGCACGCGAGGAGTTTCGCGGGATCCGACCGGCTCCGGGCTATCCGGCGTGTCCCGATCACAGCGAGAAGGATGTCATCTGGGATCTGCTCGGTGTGGATGCGCTCGGGATCCATCTGACGGAATCGTATGCCATGACGCCTGCGGCATCGGTCTGTGGCTATTACTTTGCTCACCCGGATTCAAGTTACTTCGGGGTGGGTCGGATAAACCGGGACCAGGCTGACGATTATACGCGCCGCAAGGGCGCAAGCCTGAGGGTCGTGGAGCGCATGCTCGCTTCCCATCTGGGATATGAGCCTGCGGACTGAGCGTGCGTGCCGGGTGCGTGCGGGCTTTGTGCACGAAGGTCTCGACGACATTTTGGCCATCTTCTGCGTTTGAACCCCGGTAAGCCCTGCATTTTGCTTGAGCGGAACAAAACAGGGCTTGCCATACTCTGTGTCTGGAACGGGTGGATCTTCCACCGGGAGGTTCTCGTGGCAATTCGAGTGTTGATTGTGGACGATCACGCGGTCGTCCGCCAGGGGCTCAAGATGTTCCTGGCTCTGGATGGCGAACTGGAGATCGTTGGCGAAGCCGAGAATGGGGAGCAGGCTGTTCGCCTGTGTGGGGAACTTTCACCGGACGTGGTCCTGATGGATCTTCTCATGCCGGTGCTGGATGGAGTCAGCGCGATCGCGCAGATCAAGACGCGCTGGCCGGATGTCGAGATCGTGGCCCTGACTTCCGTGCTGGAGGACAGTGCTGTGGTCGGCGCGGTGCGCGCCGGGGCAATCGGCTACCTGCTCAAGGATACACGAAGTGACGAGCTGTGTCGCGCCATCAAGTCGGCGGCTGCCGGGCAGGTGCAACTTGCGCCCCAGGCGGCAGTTTTCCTGATGCGTGAAGTGCGGGCGCCGGAAGCTCCCGAGTCGTTGACGGAACGCGAAAAGGAAGTGCTTGTCGAACTTGCGGCGGGAAAGTCGAACAAGGAGATTGCTGCAGCGCTGAGCCTGGGTGACAAGACCGTGAAGACTCACGTCAGCAACATTCTTTCAAAACTCGGCGTCCAGAGCAGAACTCAGGCCGCGCTTCACGCCGTGCGTCTCGGTCTTGTTCCCACCCTGGGGGCTTCTTGAACCCGACTGTCAGCCCAGAGGCGCTTGTCGAACTCGTGGCTCAGGGGCCGGTCGGGGTTTTCATCACCGACCCGAACGGCCGTCCCCTGTATGTGAATGCAAGGGTCGCAACCGACTTCGGGCTTGATTCCGGAGACTCGGCGCCACTGCCTGAAGGCTCGGTCGCCAGCTACTTTGATGCCCCGTTTGACGTGCAGGTCGCCCAGCTTGTCACGCGGCCCGGCGGCGATCGGGTGATGGCACATCGAACGCTGAACGGTCGATCGCGTATCTACGCCGTCGACTCTCTGTCGGTGGCGGATCGAAACGAACCACGCGTTGCCGTGCTCGTTCAGGACATTACTGACTACCTGAAAGTGCGACAGAGAGCCGAGGCGCTTGCGCTGGTGGCCTCTGCCGCCGCGGTCGCAGGTACGATCGAGAAGACCATGGACGTACTTGCAGAGGCCGTCGTGACGGCGGCCGGAAGCGACGCGTGTGGCGTGATCTTTATTGACGATGACGTGGATCCTCCTACCATCCGCTTTCTGGGGAGCAGCGGGTTGCCGGACGGCTATACCGAGGAGTCAGAGCGCCACTGGCGCCAGATTGGCGACACGCCGGGCATCGTTGCCTGGCTGAGGGAGTACCGTCAGGGCACGTACGTGGTCAACGTCGGGGTCCGTGAACGTTATATGGAGGACCCTGACTGGGCGGCCATCCGTCCGTTGCTCGAACGCGCCACGTGGGACAAGGTGGTCAGCATTCCGCTTCGCTACGGGAACCGCTTGCTCGGTGCGTTGAACGTCTATTATTCCCGGGAGCGGGAGGTGCTAGAGGAAGAGATCGACTTCCTCTGCGCCGTTGCTCATCAGGCCGCCGTGGCGATGGAGAACGGCCGTTTGTTGCGAGAGACGCAAGACAGGGCGGTGCTGATTGAACGCCAGCGCATGGCGCGTGAACTGCACGACTCGGTCTCGCAGGCGCTCTACGCCATCGGGCTGGGAGCTCGAACAGCGCTGGTGCAGTTGGACCGCAATCCGCAGGCAGTGATCGACCCGTTACGGTACGTGCTGTCACTGGCGGAGGGCGCACTGGCCGAGATGCGTGCGTTGATCTTTGAGTTGCGTCCGGACGACCTGGATCGCGACGGTCTCGTCGCGGCGTTGAAGAGGCACACGTCTGCCCTGCGCAGTCGTCACGCCATTCAGGTCGACGAACAGTTTTGCAGCGAACCACGGTTGACTCCGGCGAGTCGCCTGGCGCTCTATCGGGTCGGCCAGGAAGCTCTGCACAATGTAACCCGACATGCTCAGGCAAAGCGGGTACGCGTGCATCTTTGCGACCACGACGGAAAGGTGATTCTGGAAATCCAGGATAATGGCACGGGATTCGACGTGAACGGCCATTTCCCGGGACATCTCGGGCTCAAATCGATGCGAGAGCGTATCGAAAACCAGGGAGGCGTGTTTGGAATCGAGAGCAGGCGCGGGGGGGGCACCCACCTTCGCGCCGCCGTTCCTCGCGCAATGGATGACTCGGTGGAGCCATCACCCGATAAAACCCGAGAATAGTTCGCCGGACTGCCCCGAGGTTCGGGCGAAACAGGTGCGCTCTTCAGTCTCGCGGCGGCCTGCCGGGCTTGTACCGTCTGTGTGTGCGGTCCGGTGACTGGCGCGTGTGGCGACTGAGCGCTGGGCGCAGTGCCAGGCTTGTAGCGTATGTGTACGCGGTCGAGGCGAGCCCAGAAACAAAAACGGCGGCACGCGAGACCTCGCATACCGCCGTGGGTCGGTCTCAGGGGTTGGGAGGAGAGAGTGGTGCTTCGTACGTCAACGTGTTCTCGGGGCTTACAGCCGCCTTGAGCACGTCGGCGGTGCGCTTGAGCGCACTGCTGGCCCCGTCGACCGAGGAGTCTTTCTCCCACGTATCGACCACGCCGCGATGGAGCACGCCCAGGCCACTGCCGAGGCCGTAGGTGGCTCCCTGGACGACACCGCCCACGATGGCACCGGCGCCGGCCACGGCTCTACCGGCCACGTTGAGGTTCGACTCGGTGACTGCGTTTTTCAGGCCAACGCCGATCTGACGCCCTGCGCTGAGCCCGGCGCTGACGATTGCAGCAGCTCCCCCGACGGCCGCGGACGCTGCGCCTACGACGAGCGTCTTGCCGAGCTTGGCCAGGGGAATGTCGAACGGTTTCTCGCCCGGCGCAAGCTTGCGATTGCCCATGTCGTCGAACGACTGCTCGATGCTCTTTTCCCCACTTTGCCAGTCCTTACGGGTCTTGTCATAACCCGCCACGGCGGCGGAACCGACCGTGAGCTCGCGTGGCTGCGAGGAGTCTACCTGACCGACACCGTGGATCACGCCAGCGACGAGCGAGAGTGGAAGGGCCAGGACCACGCCGGCCGCGAGGAAGGGCGCTGCCAGCAGGCTGCCGATGACCTTCACGTTCGGGCCGAGGGTCTCATCCTTCCAGAGGTTCTTGTAGCCCGAGACGGCCACGCGCGCTGTTGTTCCGATCACGGAACGAGCGCCCGCTGCGAGGCCCGTGGTTCCGCCGCTGACGCCGGAAGCCAGGTAGTTTGCGGAGAGCACGGTGTGATCGACCACGCTGTTGACCCAACTGGCGGAAGCTTCCGGGACGGCCTCGGCGGGCTGTGCCGGCTGGGCGGCCGGTGCGGCCGGCTGTGCCGGGGTGAGCGTGCGAGCGGCGGCCGGTGCGTTGAGGTTGCTGTTGACCTGTACGTTCATGTTCCTACTTCTCCCACGCTTCCTGAATCACGCTCTCGCCGAGGGTTGAGGAGATGCGTGCTGTGTCGACCACGGGCTTGACCAGGCCGTAGTGCCATCCGTCAGAGAGGCCGCGTGGCACGGCTTCCTTGATACTCTTCCAGGCGAGTGCAGGGCCTACCATGAGGGTCAGTGGCGCGGTGGCGATCTTTCCCAGGCGCTGTCCGAAGCTCATGTCTCGCGACGTGACGGCGCTGAAGACCTCTTTTCCACCGCTGATCGCGCCAGCTCCGAGTCCGGCAACCAGACCGACCGTTCCGCCGATGGCGCCGGAAAGAGCCCCACCGACCACCGCGAATGCGGGGCTCAGCAGGGGGACGTCGAACGGCTTCTGACCCGGCTCGAGCTTGCGTGTACCGAGTTCGTCGAGTTGCTTGATGAGGCTACCCGTCAGGTTCTCTGGATGGCCACCGTTAGTCGTTCCGGTAATCTCGCGGGCCACGGCTGTGCTGGCGTCTTTCTCGAGCGGACCATTGTCGAGATTGTAGGAAGCCGACGCGACCCGAGTGATTCCCAGGACGGCTCCCACAACGGGGGCAGCGACCAGGCTGAGTGCTGTCGCGGGCAGGCTCGCAAGGGTTCCAATGGTCTTGATATTGGGCCCGAGCGTCTCGGCCTTCCAGAGGTTCGAGACAATCTTCCATTCCAGCTTTGGGGACTGTGCAATTGAGGATACCTCTTCGGTCGCGGCATTGACGACCGCGCCGGAAGCATAGTTTCCAATCCAGCGTGAGCTGTTGTAGACGTCGGCAACACCGTGCACGTCGGGTTTGAACTCGCGTATGGTGGGTGGGTTCTGCGGCACGGTCGTTGTCGCCACCGGTCCGGCTTGAGCGGGTCGAATGTCCACGAAGCTTTCCTCCACAACCCCGGTTGTTCCCAACCTGTCAGTTGCTCGCATGATAACCGGACTTTCTGAAAAGATCCTGAATAATGTCCCCGGTGTATCCTGCAGGTCCGGCTATCTCTGCGGAGCGTCATGTTGGGAGGCACCGGAAATGCTATGTTAAAATGGTGGTTTTTTTGTGGATCTGGTGAACCTGGCGGGGAATGTGCCAGATCGGTTCTGAGCCTGCTCGGCACGCCTGGTTTTGACCCGGACGCAGGCCAGTGTTGGGCGCCAGTCCCGCGGAGCGGGTCTGGAAGCCGGGTTCAACCTGTGTATTGGAGGGACTTTCGACTTTATGATGCGCCATGTTCGAGTGGTGTTTTTTGTCGTCGTGGTCTGCGCCGGGGTCGCACTGGCGTCTCGGCAGGCCCAGGCCCTGGTTTTTTCCGACAGTCTGCAAGGGTTGAACGCCTCGAACTGGACGGTTCTGAACAGCGGACCTTTCACCGTGACCAGTTCAACCGCGGCGCCAGGCGCCACCTTTGCTTACACGGGGGGCGCGATTTCGTCGCTTGAGGACACGGGTCTCCAGCTCAATCTGCAGGCCGCAACGGGCCTGACCCAGATCACCGGAGACTTCACCTTTAGCGTAGATTTTTCCAATCTTGTGCTGCCTGCTCCCCCCTCGGGAGCAGGCGACTGTATCAGCCTGGACAGCTACTATGGCGGCAATCCGTATCCGAGTCAACCGGCCAACGGGTATAACCTCAACGTGGCACGCTCCAACCAGTCTGGAAGCCAGAATGTCTATGGCTAAACACCGACGCTCGGGCCCACTGCTTTCTCTCCGACCACGGCGACCAGTGGAACTATGACCATTCAACGCTCCGGCGGTGTGGTGTCCGCCTATTTTAACAGCTATCTCGTGCTCCAGCAGTCGGGCTTCACGAACCCGCTCACGGGGCTGTATTTCGTGCTTCAAGACCAGGACATCGGTGACGCAACAAGCGTGACCTACAGCAATTTCTCACTGACCGTGCCGAATGTGGCGGGCCTCCCCGAACCGAGCCTTGCCTGCCTCCTCCTGCCCCTGACGGCGCTTGCACTGCTGGCCCGTCGCCCGCGCGTGCATTGCGTTGTCTCCACCGTAGCCTGAACGCTTTCGTTCTTTCTTTTCACCGGGCAGGTAGAGGTGGAAGCCCGAAGGACAGGATGCTCGTGCACCAGACGCGAGCATCCTGTTTTCCGTTTGCACGCAAAAGTTCACACACGGGTGTGAACCTGGCAACACGGCCGACACAGTCTGGCAAGGCGGGCACGTTACCATGAGGGCATCAACTTCAGGAGGTGCCCCGTGACCCTCGAAACGTCAACACGTCGTTCTCTTCGCTCAGTCACCCCGCAAGCGGTTCCGACGTCGACTGATCCTGACGCTCCACGCTGTCTTCAGCGCTTTCTCGCACTGGCGAGGGGACAGTGGGAACTCGACCGCGATCACCTGATTCCCGTCACTCTTCCACCTCCGCTTCACCGCGCCCCCGCAATACGTCTTGTGCGCGCCATCGGGGAGGTCCTGCGCGCCCCGTCCGCAGAGGCAGCCCGCCAGGCGGCGCGCGACGATTCAGCGCATTCCAACTCGCGGCCGATTGAATCGTCTGCTGACGCGTTGACCGACCCGCCCGGGGGGGCACTGCGCCTGATCGACGGCTGCGGATTCGTTCTGGCTCGCAATCCGCTGATCATCCGCGTGCCGTTTGTAGCAGTCTTGCCGGCAGCGGCGGAGGTTGTCGACGGGTTGGTGGAGGAACCGCCGACCATTGCCATCGAGGTCATGGCGTGGAAGCAGGATCGTCTCGACCTCGGTCGACGCGTCGAGCAGTACATTGCGGCCGGTGTCTCGGTGGTCTGGATTGTCGACGGTATCCAGGACGTTCTGTACGTGTTCCGGTCGGGCCGTCGGGGGCGCGTTCTTGAGCGTCAGGCCGTGCTTGTGGAACGCCACCTTCTGCCGAACTTCTGCTGTCCGCTCTCCAACGTTTTTGTTCAGCGTCGTCGGGAGCCTCTGGCGGCCTGAGACCGGGGGGCTCTCGTCGCTGACCGTCTTGGCCATTTCGTCGACGGGAGCTTCTCGTGTCCTGGAGCGCGCCAGGCTTTCGGACGCGTCCTCGCGCGCGCGTCCGCCTGGCTGACCGGGCACGACTCCCGAGGCGCTCCCGCAATGCCCGGAGAAGGAGCTTTTCTCATCTTTCGCCAATTCGCCCGGGCCATCCCCGATTTCCGTCGATTCCGCCGAGAGACTGGCTATTCCCTGTGAACATTGTTGTGACCGACCCCATCGAACGCCTGAGGCAGACCCTGCACGAGCCTGTTGTATTTGTCGGCGTCGACCCGAACTACGCGGTCGGACCCGAAGCGTGGCTACGTGATTACAGCGCTGCCTGTCGCCACGAAACTGCGGCCCTTTCCCTGCTCGAGGCGCGTGGCCTGGAAGTGTTCTGCCTGGAGCGTGAAGTCGGGCCCCACAACCTTCCAGGTCGCGCGACCGCCGGCGTCCTGACTCATCCTTCCCTCGTCGCCTGGATGGCGCGGAAGTCCTCCCCCGCGTGGATGCTCGTCTTCAAGCCTGACGCCGCGGTCGAAGCCGCAGCCGCTGTGCACGGCTGGCGCATCCTGGGGGCGCGCGCGGCGGTGGCGCGTCCGATGGAGAACAAGGTCAATTTTTTTCGCCTGCTCGATGAACTTGCGCTGCCGCATCCACCGTGGCGCGAAGTCGACCTTGCTACCGAATCGTACGCTCAGGTGGCGCGAGACCTCGGGCCTCGTTTCGTCCTGCAGGCGGCGCACGGCTTCTCGGGAAACCGTACCTTTCCCGTGGACGCGCCGGCTGATTTCGAACGGGCCTCCGGACTTCTCGCGCGCCGGCGGGTGCGCGGCAGTGCCCGCGTCGAAGGGCTTCCAGTGACGATGAATGCCTGTGTGGAAGCCGATGGGCGCGTGCGGACCGCGCCCCTGTTCTATCAGATTACGGGCGCACCGGAGTGCACCGCGTATCCGATGGGCGCGTGCGGAAACGACTGGGCGGCTCCTCCGCCGCACGATGAAGCGGTCGACCAGGCGCGCGGCATCGCTCGAAGCGTCGGGCGTGCCCTGGCGGGGCGCGGTTTCCGCGGGATTTTCGGCCTCGACTTCGTGCTTACCCCCGAAGGCCGGGTGAGTACCATCGAGTGCAATCCGCGTCTGGTGAGCAGCGTCCCCATGGCGTCCGCCCTTGAGGTGGAGGCGGGCGCCGTCCCCCTCCTGGTGTCGCACCTGCTTGCAACCTCCGAGGAGGGCGCCCTCGTCCCGTCCCGCGCCGTCCCCTCCCGCGCCGTCCCGTCCCCCTCCCGCGCTGGGACGTCGCTTCACGCTTCCGCGCACGCCGTTCCCTCTGCGTCAGCGCTCGCGCTCTCGCAGGCCGTTGTTTCCGCGGCGTCCCCTGTCTCCACGAAGCCGGGCGACGCGCTGCCTGCCGAGGACATCCGCGCCTCTCTGCGTGGGGCGCAGATGGTTCTGCACGCGCTCGGGCAATCGGCGGACGCCGGGCCTCGGCGGGTTGCTGGCGGCTGCTTGCGTGCGACGCACAGGCTCGAAGCCGGCATGTATCGTCTGGCCGGAGACGGCGTCGCGTTTCAAAGGCACGCGCTTCGCGTGACCGAGTGTTGCGACGAATCGGAGTTTCTCGTGCTACCGCCTTCCCCGGGCCACGTCTTCGCGCCGGCTTCGGAGTGCGCGCGCGTGCAGACACGGCGCAGTCTCATTGACCTCTCCACGGGTCGACTCGATGCGTGGGGACGTTCCGTGGCTCGCGCCGTGTACCGGGCGCTGGCCCTCGAGCCGTGTGAGAGCGCGGAGTCTGACGGTGTGTGATCCAGCGGGGGAAGGGCAGGTCGGAGACGTGTGCGTGCCGCCGTGTGAGGAGGCTGACACCGTAGACACGGCGGCGGCGTGGCGCGCGCGGATTCGACGCGGGGAGTGGACGCGTCCGACCGCCGGCCTGGCGGAAGGGTACGCGCAGGCGAACATGCTCGTGCTGCCGCGCGCGCTTGCCGATGAATTTTCGCAGTTCTGCGCGCTCAATCCACGTCCGTGTCCGCTCCTCGAGATGCTTGCCCCGGGCGATCCCCGCACGCGTCAGATGGCCGATGGAGCCGACGTTCGCACCGATCTTCCGCGATACGTGGTGTTTCGCGAAGGCGTGCGGGTTGCGGACCCGACCGACGTGACCGCGTGGTGGGAAGACGACCTCGTGGCCTTCCTGCTCGGCTGCTCTTTCGGTTTCGAGTGGGCCCTCGTCGCGGCGGGTCTGCCGCTCCACCACGTGCTCGCGGGGCGGAACGTGCCGATGTATCGAACGAATCTTCCGCTCGCGCCGGTGGGGCCGTTTCACGGCGAAATGGTTGTCAGCATGCGCTACTTCGAGCCGACTCAGGCGACCCTCGCG
>JAJXVI010000021.1 GCA_021782195.1 bacterium
GTGGGCCGCAAGTCACGCATCACGGGTTCCACCGTGTGCCGTCGGGTGGCGATCAAGGGTGGCGCTCAGTTGAGTGAAGGCGTCATTCTGGGAGACGACTGCTTCGTTGATAGCGGCGCGGTGGTGCATCCTCAGGTCAAGGTCTGGCCGGGCAAGACCATCGAGGCCGGCGCCAACGTGAACATGAGCATCATCTGGGGGGTTCGATGGCCGGGCTCGCTGTTCGGTCACCAGGGCATCTCGGGGCTGGCCAACATCGAGATCACGCCTGAATTTGCCCTCAAGCTTGGCGCGGCTTACGGCGCCTTTCTGGAAAAGGGCGCCACGGTGACCACCAGTCGCGACGCCCACCCGGCCTCGCGAATGTTCAATCGTGCCATCATCTGCGGATTGATCTCGGTGGGATGCAACGTCTACGACCTGCGTGTCTGTCCTGCACCGGTTGCACGCTACACCATTCGCAACGCCGAACTGCGCGGGGGGATCCACACGCGCATCTCCCCCGGCGATGCCAGATCGGCTTTGATCGAGTTTTTTGATCCGCGTGGCATCAACGCGAGCAAGACCACGGAGCGCCGCATTGAGAACCTGTTTTTCCGGGAGGACTTTCGCCGTACCAGTCTCGACGAGGTCGGTGTCATCGAGTTTCCGTCGCGTGCCGTGGAGGAGTACAGCGAGGGGTTCCTGCGTGCCATCGATCCCGAAGTCGTACGTCAGGCCAACTTCAAGGTGGTCATCGACTACGTCTTTGGCAATGCGTCTGGGGTTCTCCCGGGACTTCTCGGCCGTCTCGGATGCGAATCGGTTGCCATCAACGCATACCTCGATTCAGCGAAGGGTCGGACCGCGTATGAGGACCGTGCGCGTGGCCTGAACCAACTGTCGAACATCGTAACCGCACTGGGGGCGAACCTCGGAGTGCTCATGGACCTCGATGCCGAGAGCATGGTGGTCATTGACGACCAGGGCGAGATCATCTCGGACATGCGTTTGCTGGTGTTGATGGTGCTGCTGGTGCTTCGCAGTGTCAACAATGCCATCGTGGTGGCACCCGTGTCAGCCCCTTCCGTGCTGGAGAAGCTGGCAGCGGAGCATCGTGGCAAGATCATTCGTACGCGCACCGACGGTCGTTCCCTGATGCAGACGGCGCAGCTCGGGGAGAGCCGAATCCACCTGGGGGGAGGCGAGAACGGTGCGTTTCTGTTTCCTCACTTCCTGCCGTCGTTTGACGCGATGTTTGCGTTCACGCGCCTTCTTGAACTCGTGGCTCGTGAGAAGCAGCCGCTTTCTGAACTCGACCGTCTCATTCCACCTTTCTTCATGTCCGAGGCCTGTGTAGACTGCGCCCCCGGGCAGAAGGGGCGTGTGATGCGGGGGCTGGCGGAGGAGGATGGCGATCGCCCCGTGGACCATGTCGAGGGTGTCAAGATCTCGTTCGAACAGGGCTGGGTGCTTGTGGTCCCGGACCCGACCCTGCCGCATCTGCGTGTGGTGGTCGAGGGAGGGTGTGAGGAGGATGCGCAGGCCCTGCTTACCCGAGTCACCTCGTTCATTCGTGGCCTCACCGCCTCTCCGGTCATTGACGCCGACTCGGAGCCTCCTCGCCGCGCGCGTTCCGGAGGAGCACGGGCGGCGCTTGACCGGCTTGTGCTACCCGAGGAGAAAGCTTTTCACTTTTGGGCTCCGGACCGCTATCTCGGGGTGCAGGCCAGGAGTTTTCGTGACTTTGTCGATACGGTGCTCTACATTGACGTGGATTCGCTCGATTTCCACATGGACCGTGGGGATTTCGTCAACTGGTTTGAGTGTGAGCTTGGAAACAAGCCACTGGCGCAGAAGTTGCGCATCTTGCGTGACCGTGGTCTGCGTGGTGAAGAGATGCGGGTCGAGTTGCTCAAGTTGATTCGCTGACGGAACTGTTCGCCGGTACTGCTGGCGACGCCGTGGTCGTTCCAACGACCCGAAGTCGCCAGGAGATCCTGCGTTGACCGTCGGGCGGGACATGCGTGGAATCCCGAATGCGTCTCTTGTCTGCAGGACGAACCCGTGTCTTGCGGAAGAGGGCCAGCAACAGGCGGCTTTGGCCGTCAGGAAGAGGTAGTCGGTTCATGGCTGATTTCTGGGAACAGTTTCGCAACAGTGTTCTCGCGGCTACGACCTCGGCGGACGTGGCTACGCGCATCTACCAGAAGGTGGCAACCACCCGGGTGATGGGGGCGGCCGTGGTGCGCCCGGCCTACTATGTGGGGCACGTCTCGGAGTTGATGCGTGACTTCGTCAATCACGTCGAGCGCCTGTTGAACACCTCCGAAGACAATCCGGCTGCTCTTCTACGGTCGATTGCGTTTCTGCGGGAGTGTTGCCGCAGTCTCAAGTCGGACATCATGCAGGTCGCCGACCCGTTGGAGCGTCTCGTGAGGATGATCGAAGATCTGCTTGAGAAGGAGGAACAGGCTGCGCTTGAAGATGGGAACCTTCTGAAATTGGAAGACGATGCGTCTCTTCCCCTGGATGACGAGGAGGGTGGAGAGGAAGCGCTCTTGGATGCTGAAATGGAAATCGACCGGGAGTCGCTTTTCTCACAGCGCGATGCACTCTCCGAAAGCCTTCGCGTGAAGTTTCGAGACGCCCTGGTTTCGGAGGCTGTCGTGAACGACGTGGCGGACGTGATCAGCGAGGTCTACCTGGAGTGCGTACAGTTTGCGCGCGAACTGGCGCGTCTTGATGTTGCACCGGACGAGGACATTGCGACGGTCATGTCCATCGTCATGGATCTGCAGTTTGGCCTCGACGTACAGCTGCGCAACCTGCTGATGGAAGACATCGACACGAGCGATCTCGAGCCTGCCTATGAGCTCGGGTTTTTCACGTGGACCGCGCACCTGATGAAAGACCTGCTGACGCGTGCACAGGCTGTAAAGCCCGCCTGATTCGGCCGGGGTGCGGCACGCCGCTCGAAATGGATGCCGCCTTTGTGCGAACGACCCTGAGCGAACCCGTTCTGGCGGGGCTCGCTCAGGGTTCTACGAGAATCACGCGCAGCGCGTCGAGGTGAACCTCTGCCTGCGCAAGCAAGGCGAGGGTCTGTGCCATCCTGTGCGCGTGCCCCTCGACCTCGCTGCGAGGCAGGGTCGGGTTCACCTTTCTCAGCGCCTTCAATCGCTGCTGCTGTTCACCCAGGATCTGCTGCGCCCGTTTTACGGCTTCCGCCTTCAGCGGTCTGGCGCGATGCGTGGCCTCGGTCTGGGCCCGATCGAGCAGGGCCGGGATGCGGCTGGTGAAGAGCGGTTGGAGGCGCGCCACGATCTCGGGTGGTGTACGGTTCAGTGTGGCGGTGCGCAGATTCTGGAGAAGCTCGTCGTGGCACTCGCCTTCGAGGTCGATGACCAGCTCGATCGGGGTGATCGGCTGATACCGCGCCAGTTCGAGGGAAGCCGGACCACTTGCGTCGAGGATGAAAAGGCAGTTGAGCAACACCGCGGGGGAGGCCACGCGGGCCGGCGGATCTGTCCAGGCGCATACCGCCGCGCGTCCTTCGTCGCTGTCGAGCATGAGCCCGAGCGCTCCGTCCACCAGCGGATGGTCGCACGTGAGGAAATCAAGCTCTTCTCGGGCCAGGGCCAGGGTTCGGCTGTAGGTGGCGCTCATCGGGTCGGCCGGGAGTCCGGGAAAGACGTCGATGAACATCATGTCGGTGGGTCGTATACGAAGCCGGCCCATTTCGTCCTGTGGTTCTTCGCCGACGCCGAAGCGCTCGAAGACACGGCTCATCCAGTCGGCGAGCAGCGGATCCTCGTCCGTGGCCTGTACAATGTCTACAAGTGCCGACCCGGCCTGTTCGTCGTATGAGTTCAGATCGACGAGTACGTCGACGTTCTTCTCAATGGTCTTCTGAACATGCTCGAGGGTGTGTCGGGTCTGCCCGATGAGCTCTTCCAACAGCTCATGGCACCCTCCGCGCTCGGGGGCGCCATCCTGGAAGGCGCGCAGGGTCTGGTAGAGTTGCCACTGCATGGCAAGCAGCACCTCTTCCGCGCCGCTTACCGGGCGTTCGAACGAACCGAGCGCCTCGTTCTGCCACCGAAAGAGCGCCTCGGAGGGCGTTTCCTTGAGGTAGGGAACGTGCACGGTCACCGGATGGTTCTGTCCGATGCGATCGAGGCGTCCGATGCGCTGCTCGACGAGGTCGGGATGCAGCGGCAGGTCGAACAGGACGACGTGGTGCGAGAACTGGAAGTTTCTTCCCTCTCCTCCGATTTCGCTGCAGAGCAGCACGACAGCACCGTCGGGTTCGGCAAACCACGCCGCCTGTCGATCGCGTTCCACGACTGACAGCCCCTCGTGGAAGATTGCCGCCTTGAGGGCAGTGTGTTCGCGAAAGAGGCGCGCAAGCATGTGAACGGTGCGCTCATTGCTGCAGATAAGTACGATTTTTTCACCTGCAAGCGACCGGGTCAGATCGAAGAGCCACTCCACGCGCGGATCATGGGGGCGACAGTCTTCGGGGAGCGCGCTGATCCGCGCAAAGTCAAGTGGCGTTTCCTCGTGCTGGGGCCGGGCTGGATGCGGTTCGGGAAGTTGCAGGGGAACCGGATGAAGAACGCGTTGCGCGAAACCGTGCAACCGGTCACGACGATTCCGGATCAGGACGCGCCCCGTCCCGTGACGGTCGATCAGGGCGGCAAGCACCGCCCGGGCATCCCCGGCTCGCAACGCCTCGCGCAACCCCTCGTCCTGTGGAAAGAGGTCGTGCAGTCGCGGCGTGACGTGTGTAAGGACCTCCCCGACGGAGTTTTCGGGACAGGCGAGGCGCTGTGCAATCTCTGCGACCTCCTTCACGCGAGATCGCTCCTGTTCGAAACGGCTGAAGTCATTGAACCGCTCCGGGTCGACAAGGTGCAGCAGACCGTACTCGGTGGGCAGGCCATCGCGCGCGGGTGTGGCTGTGAGGAGCAGCAATCCGCGGGTACGGCGGGAGAGGCGTTCGATGACCCGCCAGGCTTGCAGTGAGACATCTTCTGCTTGCGAACGCGGAGCCGGCACGCCGTCCTTGCCGGCGCGTTCGTCGGCGGCGCGCGTCCAGCGCAGGTGGTGCGCCTCGTCGACGATGAGCAGGTCCCACTCGACCGCCGTCGCCTGCTTTCTTCGGTTTGCTGACCGAAGCAGGACCTCCAGGCTGCAGATGGCACGCGGCGTCGCCTCAAACGGGGACGGCCCACCGGTCTGGGTCTCGTCGAGTTCCTCGCATCGGGTTTCCGAGAGCACCGTGAACATCTCGTTGAACTTCCGGTACATCTCGGCCATCCACTGGTGGACAAGGGAGCTCGGCGTTACGATGAGCACGCGGTGGGCGCGTCCGAGGGCACGAAGCGCTGAGAAAATGAGCCCGGCCTCGATGGTCTTTCCCAGCCCGACCTCGTCGGCCAGGAGCACCCGCGCTACCTCGCGTCGCGCGACCGTGCTCGCGATGAAGAGCTGGTGACCCAGCGGACGAATGCGTGCTCCGACCAGTCCCCGTGCCTGACCGCCCAGGAACGACCCTCGGAGTCTCCACCCGTCGAGCCTCAGGACGTAGTCGTCAGGGAACGAGAGCTGGCCGGCCAGCAGCCGGTCAACGGCTTCGGCAGCCGGCACAACGTCGGCGAGTTGGGTCTCGAGGGCGCGTCTCCCCTCACCGTGATAGGCCAGGAGGCCGCTCTTCGTGCGCATCACGCGCTCGATGCGGAAACGTAGCCCGTCGTGGCAGCGGGCGTTCTGGCCCGGCCGCAGACGTACGCGCCGCAACGGGGCCGTGCGTACGTTGTAGATGCGCGTCTCCTGACACGAACCGAAGAAAATCTCGACCATGCGTTGATCCACCACGCGCACGACGCTTCCGAGCCCGAGCGACAGTTCCGCTTCATTGAGTATCCGCATCCCGGGGATCCACGTGGCGGTGCGTGCCGGAGAGGCCTGGACGTGGCGTGAGGCGGACTCGTTCGCCTGCTCGGGGAAAGGGGACGGCGTCTGTTCAGTCATGGTCTTGCGGGGGGTTCCTGTCCTTGTGTTCGTTCGGAGCGACCTGCCAGAGACGCTTCCGCGTGGGACCCGACGAGAGGAGGAAGAGGCGGGGCATGCAGGTAGAGGTGCTGCGGATCTTGCGTTCGGGCGTAGGCGATCGTGCGTCGTGCGCACGTCAGGACCGCCGAGAGGGGGGCGCAGAGCCGGACGTCATTGCGCTCGCCCAGTACGTTGTGATGCAAAATGGACGGTTCGCGGCGACCACGGGTTTCATCCCTGTCGTCATCGTTCCATGACCGGTGCAACGCGAGACGACGTTTTTCGTCGAGCGGAATCCAGGCAATGCCTCGCGCTTCCAGCGCAGGTGCCTCTGACCGCGGGACGACCTGCGCGAGGACCACCTCCTCGCCATCGGGGGCAACGATCATGACCACCTGTCCTGGCGGATTGTGCGCCAGCAGTGTTTCGTAGTTTGCCGAGCGCGCCCTTTCCGGACAGGAAAGGGCGAGGTTCTGGGGACGGATGCGTGGTGCGGATTCCGTCAATTCGACGTTGGCAAGGCCGACACCGTGAAAGAACGCATCTTCCGGGGCGCGTATGATGAGGTCCGGGTCAAACACCTCGTGGATGGAAAGTTCGTGAAATATCGACCACACGCTACGGTAGCCGGCACCGCCAAGGGTATCGAGACCGATCCGCATTCCCTGCTCCATGGCTTCTCGCACCTCCGCGACCGTGTCACGCAGAGGCCGGCAGTACAGGCGTGCCATGGCCGTGGGGTTCAGGCGGGTCCAGAGGTGGTGGGTGCTTCGCGTTCCCAGTCGTACGGAGTATCCTTGCGAGCGTGCCAGTCCGAGAATGGTCTGGAGCGCAGGCATCAAAAGAGCGGGAGAAAGGGGGTGGCCGTTCGAGGCGATCATTTCGTGTGCCTGCTCGGTGACGGAGCCCCAGCCTGCACTGAAGTAGTCGCCTCCGGCGAGTCCCAGCTTGAAGGTGAGAAAACGTGCCATGAAACGCGTCAGGGTGCCGATTCCGGGCTCGTATCCCCGCGCATTCGGGGAAGCATGAAGGAGTACCGGACACTCGTGCGCGGCGTGAATACGAGCCGCGACGTCAATAAATCGCGGCGTATTGGCGCGCACCTCTCCACCGACAAGACGAACGGCGTGAAGGCCGAGAAAGGGCACGATCTCCGCGAGGGACATGCCGAACAGTTCTTCGATGACCGGTAGGTCGTCACCCAGTCGTTCCGCAATCTCCGGGATGGACCGGTCTGAAACAGCCGCGAACCTTTCTGCGTGAAGCTGGCGAACCACCCCCTGCGCCGCCGTGACGACCAGGGCCAGGAGGGGTTCATGGAAGGGGCGTTCGGGGTCCCATGGGCACAGGAGGTTCTGCTCGCCTCGAAGACCGTGGTGTGCGAAGTCACTTTCGAGGAGGTGGCGCTCCATGCGCTCGGAAAGTTCTGGCGTGATGACGAACTCTTCCTCACCTCCCCGGCACGGTGCGTACGGCGTGGCCGTGCGGGAGGGTGAGCAGTGGCCGAGTTCCTCCACATACCTCGTGCGCATTTCCAGGGGGGAAGTGTGGGATGCTCGCCCCTGGCGGGACGCGCTGCACCGGGGTTCTCGCGACATGACAGCGCTAGGCTTCGGCGGCGGGGGGTTGGCCCCTCCTCGCGCGGACCATCTTGCCGCGGTTCCGGGGATGGCGGGGCGGGGGCAGGGCCGTGGTGCACGAGGTGCGATACAGCTGCGATCGAGGAGGTCGTGTCGATCCGCATCAGGAGGCTACATTTCTAGTGCGGGTGTATCCGCAACCAGGTCAGCAGGGCAGCGTCAGCCATGCGCATGGTGACCAGATTGAAGACTGCCACGATAAGCCACAGCGCGCTTCCGCTCACGCGTACCCCGTATCGAGGCGCAATCGCCGGCCATAGGGCACAACCCACGGCAAACAACGTGAAACACGCGCTGATGCGGGAAATGCCACCGAGTCCGAGGCCTGCCGTGGCGACCAGCGTGACGGCCACCGACTGTGACACCCCAGACCAGGGCGGTCGAGCTCGGGCGGTCGACCGGTCGACGCGCGCGAGCCCGAACAAGGTGGCACAAGAGGCAGAAATCCAGCGCATGGCCGTGGCGTGAGGCGGCAATGCAGTGGGTGCGATGTGCATGCCGATGTCGAAGTGAACGCTTCCGGGTACGTAGATATCGCAGGCGAACAGAAAGGGGAGCCCTCCCATCCACCAGAGATCTCGAAGGGAGCAGCGCTGTGGCCGAAAGTTCGCGAGACGTTCAATGGACGGCGCGGCGAGCAGGGCCAGGAGGGGTACCGTGTACGCGTAGTATCGGGGGGCCGGGTCCCAGAAAGAGGCCATCATGATGGCGGGCGCAGGGACGAACATCAGGAGCAACGCGATCGTGCGACGGTCTTTGTGGGTGCGCAGTACGGTTGCAAGTGCCAGCACGACCACCGGCCACGACCAGTTTCGAGCTGCGGCCAGGCAACCGCCCGGAATGCCTTCCAGGCAGTGGAGGATCCACCAGGAAGAAGGGAGCGTCGGAAACCTCGCCAGGATTTCTGGTGTGAATCGTGCCGCGCCGGGAGGGCCGACCAGGGAGACGAACTGGTCCTGGCGTCCAAGCGCCAGGGTGCGCCACGTTGCCTCGAGCGTGTCGTAGTGCCATTTCTTTTGCGGCGTGAGTGCGAGGTGACCCGCGAGGTGGCTCAGATAGCCGATATAGGGAGTGGCAGTGAGCACGAATGCACCGAGCATGGCGGTCACGGCAGGCCACGCGCGGCGTCTTTCGAGCACGACCATGGCAACTGCGCAGCAGGCAACGTCGGCCAGTACTTCAAAGCGTGTCATGTAGGCGAGTGCGAGGAGAAATCCGGCACACAGCCCGCCAGACACGCGCCTGTCGGGCGGCGGACCGGGTCTCGTGGGTTCCTCGCTCGCGCGGTTGCTTTCCGTTGCGGGCGCGTGGGACGCGTCCGCCGAAGGCAGCGGGGGCGCGTGGGACGCGTCCGCCGAAGGCAGGGGGGGCGCTTCCCACACGGAGCTGAAGGCACACGCCAGCCCCCCGAGCAGCAGCAGGCCGTCGAGCGGCTCGCTTCGCGCGACCGTCCCATACCACGACAGTTGCGGGGAGAAACACACGATCGCGGCGCTCCAGCGCGCGACCTCACGGTTGAACAGACGTCGCCCGATGACGTAGACCGCGAGTACGGTCAGCCAGCCTGCCAGCAACGACACCAGGCGCACCCCGGTCTCGGCAGACCCGACGGCGAGGGTGGCCAGTCCCCCGAGAAACGGATACAGGGGAGGCCAGTACTCGATTGCGGTATAGTTTGCATTTGTCAGAGGCAGGGTGCGCCAGTTACCGTTAAGCAGGTGATGGGCGTAGTCAGAGGCTGCCTGGATGTAGATGGAGCTGTCGAGTTCGATGTATCGTCCGGGCCACCACAGTGCGCGCCAGACCAGCGCGATTGCCAGAAGCGCGAGCAGTTCGGTGGATTCTGGCAGCGCCTGGAGCCTGGAGGTCAGTGTGCGGGAGGACGCGGATGCCGGGGACGGGGCGCTCACCCCCGGACGCTGGGGTGTTGCGTTTCGGGGGTCATGAGGACCGGCGCGTGGCGAGACCAGGGCGCAGAGCGCTCCAGTGCGGCCGCAACGCGCATGAGGAGCGCTTCCGATCCGCGCGGACCGACGAGCTGGACGCCTATCGGGATCGCACGGGTGCCGGATGAACGCGCTTCGGTGGCCTGCGGCCGGGCTGGCACGGAGGCACACGGGAGCCCGGCCAGATTCCACAGGGGGGTAAACGGCATGAAACGCAGGCATCCCATCGTGGTGCCGATCGCTCCGCAATTCTGCCATCGCGTGGTCGGTGGCGGGAGGGTTGCGGTGACCGGGCTCACAAGTACGTCGTAGCCTCGAAACCAGGTTCGAGCACGCTCGTGCCAGGCGAGAGCCGAACGGTCGCGAACCGGTGCAAACCGCCGCAGCAGACGACCGGCCCGGACGAGCTGACGCGTGCGGGGTTCGAGTCGGGCAAAATCCATCGCTTCAGCCTGTTCGGCGATTCCTTCGAGCCAGCGTTGCGTGAAGGCCCACATGCTGGGTATGGTGTAGGGGGGATCGGTGCGCCGTACCACGTGTCCGAGTTGCTTGAGCGTATTGCCGACGCTGAGAATCGTTTCGCGGACTGCGGGCTCGACGTGAACTCCCGGGACCGGCGATTGGAGCGAGAGGGCGATGCGAAGGCGCGCGGGTAGCGGGGAACTCAGGCTGGTGACGTACTGCGAGGTGCCGGCCAGAACGTCGAGCATCAGGGCTGCGTCGGCCACTGTCGTGGTGAGCGGTCCTTCTTCACTCAACCCGTACCAGTTGCTGTCGGTGTTCGACCATGGCACCACGCCGGGGCCGGGTTTGAGTCCGAAGAGGCCGCAGCATGCGGCGGGAATGCGGATGGAACCACCGCCGTCCGCGCCCAGGCCAAGAGGGGCGGCGCCCGAAGCGACGGCTGCTGCGCATCCTCCACTTGATCCGCCCGCCGTGCGGGACGTGTCCCACGGGTTGCACGTCGTTCCCCACGCGGTGGAGGTCGTAAATGGCCAGGCCGCCAGTTCGCACATGGTGGTCTTGGCGATGATGACGGCCCCGGCCGCTCTCAGGCGGGCAACGCTGGGCTCGTCGACCGACACGGGCGTGGTGGAAGCGCCTCGAGAGCCGTAACGGGTCATCTCGCCAGCCACGAGAATGGAGTCCTTGACAACCAGCGGAACGCCGGCGAGGGGAAGCTCACTCAACCGCGTATGGTGGTCGAGGGCGCGAGCCTCTTCCAGTGCCCTCTCTCCCCGTTGCACCGTGAGGGCGTTCACGACGGAATCGATGCGACGAGCGTGGTCAAGGTGCTCTCGGACCACGTGCTCGGCGGTCACTGTCCGGTTCTGCACGAGAGATGCGATCTCGTGCGCGGTTTTTCCAATGCAATTCACAATGGCTGTTCATTGCACACACGGGGAGGTCGAATTCCTGCCTGTCTGGCGGATTCCCCGGAGTTTCCCGGGGTATTTCCGAGGACACGGGCGCTTGCTTGCACCGGGAAGATTGTGCGCGTCCACGCGTGTGAGCGTTAACACTTTCGAGTGGACCGTTCCTGCCGAGATGCGGTAGAATGGAAGGCATGGAAGCTCGTCGCCTGCTTTCGTCACCCGTTCGAGAGCTGCACAACCCTTTTCGCGATGCTCTGCCCCCGATCGTTCGCGCGGATCAGGGCCCTGATTCCGACCGGTTTGTATCCGGCCCTCCGACGCTGCCGCCGCTGACGGCCCCCCACGAGGCCGAACATCACACCCTGGCTGGTGTGGCGTTGCTGGGGCTGCTGCTGCCCTCGGTGTTCTCACCCATGCTGCGCGCTGTCGGGTCGATGGCCGGCCAGATCGACAGTCAGTCGCAGACGATGACGCGTGCCGAGACCGGACCCCACGCGCGCGAAGGGCGCTTCACGCACAGGCTGCGCGAGGGTCTTCCCGACGCGGCGACTTCCGCGCCGGACGCACTCGAAGAGACTGGCCCCCGCGGGTCAGAGCTGTCCCCGCCAGGAGCGGCGCCGTCCCCGGATGCGCAAGGCTCGACTTCTGACCGGTCGCTTCCCTTTTTTCACGATGGGCGCTACTACGCGCTGGATGACGGTCAGGCGCAGGCGCAAGCGCTCGCACCGGCGGGCGTGTCCTACCTGCACGCTGAC
>JAJXVI010000689.1 GCA_021782195.1 bacterium
GACACCGGCCGCGTCTACAAGAGCACCGACTACGGTGCCAACTGGGTCGACATCAGTGGAAACCTGCCGAACGTGCCCGCAGACTCGGTTTCGTGTCTCGTGCTGGCGAACTCGACTTTCAACGGCCAGAAAGTGCTGTTTGTGGGGACCGAGAGCGGCGTCTACTATTCGGAGAACGAAGGCATCTCCTGGACCCTCGCGGGTACGGGCCTGCCGGACGTCCCCGTTTCGCAGTTTGACGATAGCCTGGTGGCCAACGTCCTTGCCGCTGCCACCTTCGGGCGTGGCGCCTGGGAAATCTCCCTTAACCCGGCGACTCCGTTGAGCAATCTGGCGCCGAAGTCAGTCACTCCTTTGCGGGCTTTGCGATCGCTCCTGCCGCTTCCCACGCTGTACCCGCCGGTTCACCTGGTACGTTGAGCGTCATTGGCGTTGTCGCCTCTCTGCGATGATGGAGGAGCTTCCTGTGGAACCTGACCCGTCCGCATCCACGATCGCTACGGATCCGGCGCTCGTCGCCTCGGGCGGCACGCCGTCCCCGTCGGGCGGCGATCCGCTGCCTTCCGCGGACCCTCCCCCCTCTCGCTCGGAGGCGCGCGCCCCCTCCGGTTTGCCTCGAGCAGGCGGGGGCGCTGCGGATGCGGGCCGAGCGGGGTCTCCGGGGGACGGTCCACGAGGTGACGCGGTGCCGGCGCCTGCCCGCGGTGCGCCTGCGGAGGACGGTCCGCGCCTGCGCATCGGGGTGAGCAGTTGCCTGCTGGGAAATCGCGTGCGCTACGACGGAGGGCACAAGCACGACCCCTATGTGACGCAGACCCTCGGGGCTTGGGTCGAATACGTGCCGGTCTGTCCTGAGGTTGAGGCGGGGTTTGGCCTGCCCCGTCCCACGCTGCATCTCAAAGGTGCTCCCGATGCACCTCGCCTCGTGTTTACCGATTCTGGCGAGGACGTGACCGAGCGCATGCTGACCTGGAGCGCGCGGCGCGTGAGGGAACTGCAAGCGCTCGACCTGGATGGCTACATCCTCAAGAATCGTTCACCGTCATGTGGCATGGAGCGCGTGAAGGTTTTTGCCGCGAAAGGTCTGCAGAGCGGTACTGCCCGCGGGACGTTCGCGTCCGTGTTGCTGGAAGCCATGCCGCTTCTGCCTGTCGAGGAGGAGGGGCGTCTTCAGGACGATCGCCTGCGAGAGAACTTTGTCGAGCGTATCTTTGCCCTGCATCGCTGGAAAGCGTTTCTACGCACGGCTCCCGGGCCCGCTCAACTGGTTGCTTTTCATACGCGACAGAAAATGACGCTGCTTTCGCACGGGCGTCTTGCGTACGAGGAGTTGGGTCGCCTGGTTGCTTCCGCGGGCAGCGCGAAAACCTCTCGGGGTGACGCGGTCGGGGTTGCTTCCGTGTTCGACGCGTACGGGCGGGCCTACATGGCCGCGCTGCGTCATCCGGCGACCCGTGGACGACGTGCCGACGTGCTGCACCATCTGGCTGGACACTATAAGCGCGTGCTGCCCGCCGACGACCGCGCGGAACTGAGCGCGCGCATCGACGAATATCGTCGTGGACTGGTCCCATTGATTGTGCCGATGACACTCCTGACCCACCATCTGCGTCACCACCCGGATCCATGGGTGGCCGGGCAGGATTTTCTCGATCCGTATCCGGCTGAGCTGATGCTGCGCAACCACGTCTGATGCACCTGGCGATGCGGGAGCGGATGAGCGCCCGGCCAGGCACATTGGGATTGCTCGTGGGGTGCGCGATGGCGTGGTCGGCCAGACCGATGGACGAAAGCTGCTGTTTGCGCGAGTTGCGTCTGGCGCTGGGTTCGACGACCATTGCCGTGGCGACGGTGACGTCGGCTTTCATGGTGGGGCTTTCCGGCGTCGCCCTTCTGGGCGGCACGCGGGGGGCGCGCTTTCGTCATCCCGCGCGCCTCTACGGCGCCCTTGAGGCGGCCATCGCGCTGTATGCGGTGGCCTTTCCGTGGGTTCTAGGGTGTCTGGGAAAGACAGGGTGGGTGGGCTCTCTCACGGGATGGGCGCCGGTCGAGGAGGCGATGGTGCGCACGGTGGTGGGGATTCTGCTGTTGCTGCCTCCCACGCTCGCCATGGGGGCGGCCCTTCCGCTGCTCATCCGACAGTGTGCGGTGCGCGTCGACGCCGTCGGGCGCCAGGTCGGGTTGCTGTACGGCACGTACACGCTCGGTGGAGCGGCAGGATGCGATTTCGGAATTGAGGCAATGTTCCGCCACGGCGTGCGAGCGACGACCTGCGCCGCCATCTGCGTCTCGCTGCTGGCCGCGGCGATCCTGGTTACGCTCGGCGGCGCGGAGGCACCGTCTGTCGTCCGCGGGGACGCGGTCGCGGACGGCGGGGAACGCGCGCGTCATCGCCTGCAGGTGGATTCCCGACTCCTGCTGTTGGTCGTGTTCGTTTCGGGACTTGTGTCGATGACCTCCGAGATTGTGTGGTTGCGTCTGTTTCGCCTGTACATGCCTCCCGTTGAACTGCGGGTCTTCGGCGTCGTGGTTGCGCTCTGCCTCGTCGGCATGGCG
>JAJXVI010000690.1 GCA_021782195.1 bacterium
TTATGGGAACGCCAGGTACGAGGCCGGGGCGTGGCACGATGCTTTTCGCAAGGGTCTGGCCGCGCATCCCGATGGTGTGATCCTGCTTGGCGATCAAGCCGACAACAAGTGTTCCCACTCGGTGTTCGCGCACCATCTGGATGCCTTCCTGACATCCCTTGCCAGACGTCTGGCTCGTGTTCACAGCCCGGTTCTGCTTGCGTATGGCAATGATGACTTTTGCAACAACTACCAGACCGACCCGTCCGTGCTGGCATTGACAACCCGTGCCTATGCGAGGCATCTCGGGCATCGATGTTACCTTGACGCGCTGGGCAATGGAGTCGCTCCGACCCGTGTGGGGGGAATGACCTGGGTTTCCATCAACTCCGTTGTTTTTTCTCTTCTCGACCGATATGCCGGCCGCAAAGCGCAGGCACACCGCACCCTTGTCTGGCTTGCTCATCGTCTTGTTCGGGTGCCGAGGGGTCGAACGGTCGTCATTCTGACGCACATTCCACCGTGTGTGGATCTCTACAGTAACAGGCTGTCGTGGCGAGCCGCCGACCTCGTGGCTTTTGAGAAGGTTCTTGCTCAATCTCCGCACCGATACGTCCTCCTGGCCTCTCACTACCACCGCAACGAGATTCATGCACTCGATGTGCCCGGCCTGGGTATGGTTCCGTTGCTTATCACGGGCTCGCTCTCATTCAAGTACGGTACGCATCCGAACTGGCGCGAACAGACGTGGACGCTTGACGGGAGCGGCCAGGTCACGCGCATGGCCTGGACTCAGCACTATCCGGGACATTCGCAGTGGAACGTTTCCCGCACCCTTGTTTCCCCTTATGCAGTGTCGACCTACTCGGCTCTTGCAGCGCGGTTGCAACACGAGCCTGAAGCGCTGCGTCGGTACATGGAGAATCTGTACGGCCACAATCGAGACTGGAAGAACTGGGCGACAGACCCGGTCCGTTGCAGACGCCTTGAGGACGATATCGTTGTGCTCCCTTCCACATTGCATCGGGCCGGACGGAAGCGCGACCGATGAGTTCGGGCACACCGGCAAGTGGGCGCGCCGAGGCGTCCGTCGACGACGAGGGAGCCCCCTGGACGTGGTGCATCGTCATCGTGGCCATGTTTGGGGCGATGCTGTGCTTCCTCTACTGGAACGCGCATCGGTCGCCGTCGCGTCGCTGGCATTCCCTGAAGCCTTCTCCGACGACCCGGGCTTCGCTGGCCCCGGCCGTCGGGGGCGCCACGGGCGAAGGGTCCGGCGAAGCGGGAAGCGTCGAACCTGGCGATACGGTTGCCCCCGACGATGGCGACTCGTCTCGAGGTCGAGCGGATGCTCGCGGGCAGGCTGACCGTCCGTGAGAGCGGACGTGACGAACGACTGACATCGCTGATTTCAGTCGTTCGCTGCAGTTCCTGCTCCATCCCCTGACCCCCGACTCCCTCGACTTGCAGGAAGCCGAGGGAGTCCTTGCGTCTGAGTCAGCATAGGTTGATGACCCTACTGCTTCTCAGTATTGCGGAGTAGAAGTCTGATGCGTCATGTCGGAAGTGCCTGATGAGATGTACTTCTTTGAGCTTAGAAAAATTATCGGGTGCACTCCGACTTTAGGAGGAACAGGGTAGGGTTTTCCCGTATTACTTAAGCCGACAAGAACGAAATCATTTCACCCCGGCCCACACGCATCCACTCCACCCTTTGTAGAAAGGACGAGGCCTGAATGACATTTACGCAGCTTCGCAGGCTCCTGGTTGTGACCACTCTGCTTGCAAGCGTGCTGACGATTCCGGCTGCCCGTGCTTTTGTTCTCATCAAGGCTGTTTCCCCTGTTTCTCCCACCGTGTCTGCGACAGCCGCAATTGACAGTTCGTCTCTTGTGACCTCTAAACCGGCAGTGAACGCTCTTGCCCAGAGCCGTTCATCTCTGGGGTCCGGTTCGGCGACCGAGCCTCCTATCGGTCTGGTGCTGCTGATCGGGGCGTGTGCAATGTTCGTCCAGAGCATTCGTAAGAGCCCGTGGATGTTTGTCTGGCGCACCCCTTCAGGAAGTCGCGGTGATGAGGTGGAAGTGCTCGACGTTCCAGTCCTGAACGTCTCGCGCGAGAATGCCGTCTCATCGGTCATGACCGCCTGCCACGAACGCCACCGTCAGCCGGTCCAGGTCTCCTTTGCCAATGCCCACTGCGTGAACGTAGCCGCCGCCGACCCGGAGTACATGAGGATTCTCCACGAGACACCGTTCGTGTTCCCGGATGGCATCGGTGTAAAGATCGGCGCGAGGCTGGCCGGTGTTCGTCTCCAGGCCAATGTGAACGGAACCGACCTGTTTCCCCTGCTCTGTCAGGCGATGGAGCGCGAGGAGCGTGCGGTCTACCTCCTCGGTGCCCGTCCGGGCGTTGTCGAAAAGGTTCGCGCGCGACTGGCGCGCGACTATCCTGGGTTGCGCCTGGCAGGCTTCCACCACGGCTACTTCACACCTCAGGAAGAGCCGGCTCTTATCGACGAGATCGCCAGTTCAGGCGCGGATGTTCTGTTTGTGGCCATGGGTGTCCCCGTGCAG
>JAJXVI010000022.1 GCA_021782195.1 bacterium
CGGTGCGACTTTCTGGCAACGTCAGTGGCGACCCTCCCTTCACCGGGGTGCTGCGCCATCCGGGCTGGCGACTGGTCAAGGCATCCGTGCCGATTCCGCCGGCCGATCAGGACGCATTGATTGTCTGTCCGGCTGAAGTGGAGATCTGACACTTTCCTCCATGTCGCGTAAAAGTCGCTATATCATCGGTATCGACCTGGGTACCACAAACACCGCCATGGCGTACGTTGAACGACGCCGCATGCAGGCGCCAACGGTAACACCTCAACCGGTGGCGCAACGCGTGTCCGAGCACCAGGTGGCGGAACGCCGCACCATGCCTTCGTTCCTGTACCTCCCTGGAGAGCACGAACTTCCCCAGCAGGCCCTTTCCCTTCCGTGGACCGACGACGTCTCGACGGTGGTCGGTGAATTTGCACGTTCCCAGGGCGCCCGCGTGCCTACCCGCCTCGTGACCTCTGCCAAGTCGTGGCTGTGCCACCCGCGCGCCGATCGCAGCGGCCCCATCCTTCCTTGGGACGCCCCGCCCGATCTCGCGCGCGTGTCCCCCGTGGAAGCCTCAGCCCGCTACCTTGCCCATCTGCGCGACGCGTGGGATCATACCTTCGGTCGCACCGCCCGCTTTCGCGAGCAGGAAATCGTGCTCTGCGTGCCCGCAAGCTTCAACGAGGTCGCGCGGGAACTCACCGTGCGCGCGGCCAGTCTCGCGGGCCTCGACGACATCACCCTCCTCGAAGAGCCTCAAGCGGCCTTCTACGCCTGGCTGGAGCGCCACCGTGAACAGTGGCTCACCGAACTTGCCGACGCTCGACGCATCCTGGTCTGCGACATCGGCGGAGGAACCACCGACTTCACGCTGATCGACGTCGATCAGGGCACGGCATCAAGCGGGTCTGCAACGCCGCGGTTGCGCCGCGCGGCCGTCGGGGAACACCTGATGCTCGGCGGCGACAACATGGACCTCGCGCTCGCCCACGTCGTGGAGCAGGCGTTGGGCGCACGCTACGACCCGCGCTCCTGGGGTGTGCTGGTCGCCGAGTGCCGCAGCGCAAAGGAACGTCTCCTGGCGGCGGATGCTCCCGAAGAATATGCCGTGACCATCGCGGGGGGAGGTCGCCGCCTTCTTGCCGGACTGGCATCCGTGCCACTGCCGCGTGAGGATGTGCGCCAGATCATCGTGGACGGGTTCTTTCCCTTCACACCGTACGACGAAGACCCGACCGTCGCGCGGCGCAGCGCCCTGAGCGAGTGGGGGTTGCCGTATGCGTCGGATGCCGCCGTATCGCGACACCTCGCCCGCTTCCTGCGCCATCAAGGCCACATCCAGGATCCGACTGGCATTCCCGACGTGGTTCTTTTCAACGGGGCCGCGCTGGAGCCCGCAGTCCTGCGCGATCGCGTGCTCGATCTGCTCGGCACGTGGGCGGGCCGCCGTCCCCGCCAGCTTCCCCATCCCGATCTCGACCTGGCGGTGGCACGGGGGGCTGCCTGGTTCGGCTGGGTCCGCCAGCACGGGGGACTGCGCATCGGAGGAGGCATGGCCCGCGCCTACTACGTCGGCGTGGCCGCCGGAGAAGCACCGCGCGCCGCCTGCCTGATTCCACGCGGACTTGAAGAAGGGCACGACATCGAGATTGCCGAGCCGGAGTTCCGCGTTGTGGTCGACCGCCCGGTCGCGTTTCCCCTCTACGCGTCAAGCGTACGCCTGGGGGATGAGCCCGGATCCATCGTCGACCTCGACAGTGGAGGTGACTTCGAGGCGCTGCCGCCCCTGGCGTCGGTGCTGGGCACAAAGCGCTCAAAGCGCCACAGCGAGGAACCAGCGCCCGACGTCGAGGCACCGCTCGACGAACCGGCAGAGATTCCCGTGCACCTGCGCGCCCGCGTCACTGAAATCGGCACGCTCGAACTGTGGTGCGTGGCAAAACAGGCCGAGCGCACAGGCGAGGAAGAGTCGGCCGCGACCCCTCAGAAGTGGCGCCTGCAGTTCCAGGTCCGCGGCGACCAGACGGTTCCACAGCCTTCTGATCGCGTGGTCGCCTCCCCCAGCGAGGACCCTGGCGCCATCCGTCGAGCGACCCGGCTCATCGTTGAGACCTTCAACGTACGTCCCGGCAAGATGGAAAGCGCGCCGGTGCGCCCCCGCGGACTGCTCTGGGCACTTGAGGACGCGCTGCGCGCCCGACGCGAGGAATGGTCGTTGGGGCTTCTGCGCGACGTCTGGCAGGCACTTGATCGCGTCAAGCATCGCCGACGCAGCAGCGAGGCGTACGAAGCCCCGTGGCTCAATGCAACGGGGTGGAGTCTGCGCCCCGGGCTCGGATTTCCACTCGACGACTGGCGTGTGAACCGAACCTGGGAAATCTTCGAACGCGGACTGCAGTTCTCGCGAACCACCAACGGACGCATCGAGTGGTGGGTGCTCTGGCGACGCATCGCCGGCGGACTCGAACGCGAACGCCAGCAGATTGTCTTCGAAGAGCTCATGCCCCACCTGCTGCCAGGCCGAAAGCATCACAAGACGCGCCTTGGCCCGCCAACCAGCAGCGCCGAATGGACGGAAGTGCTGCGTCTTGCAGCCTCCCTCGAGCGACTGGCCGTCATCCACAAACTGTTCCTCGGAAAATCGGCCGTTGAACGTCTGGACAAGCGCACGGGAACGCTCGAGTACTGGATGCTCGCGCGCCTGGGCGGACGCGTTCCGCTCTCCGCAAGTCCGCACCACTGCGTGCCTCCGGAGGTCGCAGCCGAGTGGATCGGGGCACTGCTCGAGCAACCGTGGAAGGAGCCGCGCATGGCCGGGTTTGCCGTGTGCCAGATGGGGCGGCTGACCGGCGACCGCAGCCGCGACCTCGACGAAGAGGTGCGCGCGGCGGCAGTGCGACGGTTGCGAAACGAGCAACTCGACGACCTGGTGCGACCACTGGAAGAGATCGTGGAGATGGACGACTCCGAGCAGGCTGTCGTCGCAGGTGAGACGTTGCCGGTCGGGCTACGCATCGCGCGACCGTGAGCGCACCAACTCAGCAGATCGCCTGATACCCCGCGCGGCGGAAATCACAAACGATGATTGCGAAGGAACGAAACCGGCAGATGAACGGAAGCATCGAGCAGTACTGGGCCCGTGCGGCGAAGATTGTCGGCACGGAGTCGACGGATGCCGCCACCGACAAAACGACAGGCGTCGAGCTGGCTGCGGCATTTCGGCGCGACGGCACCCTGCGCATGACCCCGACGGCCGCCCTGCGCCTCACCGATGCCGCCATCGTGGCTTTCTACCGTGCACTCGGAGAAGCGCCAGATCTGTCCGCGACTGACCCGGCGTGGATGGAGCAGTGCGACTTCGCCTTCGTCAACGTGCGGGCGTGCAGTCCGAGGCCCGACGCGTGCGGACGCGTGACCGACGCCCTCAAGGTCATTCCCACGATGCGCGTTTCCGCCATCCACCTCGCTCCCTTCTTCGATCACACGCTTGACAACCTGTACGCGGTCGACAGCGTGCGCGTGGTCAGCGACTCGGTACTCGATGCCGCCCTCCGGGCGGGAGGCATTGACGGCGATACCCAGATTCGACTGCTGGTCGACGCGATTCACCGACTTGGATGGCGCGTGGGCTTTGACCTCGAGCCCCACACCGCCACCTTCTCGCGCATCGCGCTAGGACATCCATCGTGCTTCCGCTGGTTGCGCGTGGCCCCACCCGATGCGATGCCGGACTTCGGCGCCACGCCGACGCCACGTGGTCACGAGGGCCTGTACGGGGGGGTGACCCAGGAGGAGATGTCGACCCCTGCGGCACAGGCCCAGCTGGTCGAAGAAGTGCGCGCCCTTGTCACGTCCACCTGCGCGGAGTTCGGATTGACAGAAATCGAAGACCTGTCGCAGGGGGTAGAGCGGGTGCGTGCGTGTCACGCACGGCTGACGGACCGGCTCATGGCGCTGGGATACTGGACGCTTCCTTCTCACACGTGGAACGGGGTCGGCCTGCCGCGTTTCGACTTCTACAACCGAGAGAAGAACTATCCCGAGTACGAGTACCTGGACGTCGAAGGAAAAGACCAGGCCGAGCACGCGTTCGGCATGCTGACCCCTTACCGACTGTTCGACGCCCTTCCGGTCAACGCTGTCCCGGTCACGTCCCCGCAGCCGGTGGCCGAAACGATCCAGTTTCTCGACGAGATTTTTCCGAGCGTACAGGAACGGTATGGATTCGACTTCGTTCGCCTCGACTACGTTGACCACGTCTTCGATTCCACCCTGCCAGGCAGTGTGTCCCTGCCCGTGAGCGACCGCCTGCCACCCGAACGACTGGCCGGCATCCTGGCGCGAGCACGACGCACGCGCCCCTCCACCGGCGCCATGGCGGAGCGCATGGGGGTCGACCTCGACGACTACGCCAGCATCGGCTTCAATCTGTTGCTCGGGACCGACATTCTTTCAAGCATGAACGCGGGTTACGTCGACTTCCTGCTGCGCCTCGAACGCGAGATCCACAGCGACGACCCGGCGGTTCCCCGTCCCATCACGGGCACGGCCATTCCTGCCGGGCACGCGGAAGCGGCGCACGACGGAAGTCCCCGGCACGTCCACGCATCCCACGCACCCGCCACGGATTCACGTGACGGCGGCGCGAACATTCGCACCCGCACGTGTTCCGTGCTGGCAGTCGTGGACACCCACGACTCAGGCCACCCGCTCTTCTGGACGGTTCCCCTGGCGGACGCAGTGGGTCCGGAAGGGATGTCGCTGCGCCATTTCCTGGCGCGATTCCTCACGTGTGGCGCACGACGCCGTCCCAAGTACGAATGCATGGGCAACCAGGACCTCTCAACCGGACTGTACCTGGCGAACAACCATCCCGTCAGCCTGCGGTGGCGCGACGACGGGGTCTACAACGCGCGATACCACGCACTCGAGGACGCCTACGAACGGTTTCGTCCGTTCCTGCGGACCGCGCGCCTGGGGCCAGCCCACGTGGATAGCGAGGAGGGTTGGGCGGCCTGGTTCCTCGATGGCGAGCATGAACGCCTCCTCTGCATCGCGATCACCGAGCCCAGGGTCGAACGCGTCAAGCAGTGGGTTGCAGGTCCGCCGGTACTTCCGCCAGTTCGACGCATCAGCATCGACATCGTGGTCGGGCGCGACTGGCGCACAGCGCAGATCGAACCCGTGGAGGTGGGGGGAAGTCGCCTCTCCGCGTCCCGCGAAGACAACCTGCTCACGCTGACGGACCTGCCCAGGCCGAGCGCCTTCCTCTTCCGCATCTACTGATGCGCGCGGCGAAGATCGCCGATGCTCTCGGGTGCCGGCGCCGGAGCAGAAGCAGAAGACCGACCGGCCCGGGCAGTCCGCGGCGCGTCCCCTCACGCGAGAAGATGTGCGCGGGGGCGTGACTTCCGCCACGGCCCCGATGTCACGTCATCCCAGGTCGTGGAGAATCTGCTCGAGCGAACGCTTGACGCACGTAAACATCGGCGTATCGCGCAACGTGAAGTTGCTGGCCTCAGTGTACCGCAGGCGGTGCACGAGGTCGACGAACTCCTGTGGATAGTCGCTGTCAAACGAGACCACGAACTCCTGGTCGTCGATACCGTACGAATAGGACGTGTTGATCCGAATGCCCTTGAACGGCTCACTGGCGTGGATGTGCTCGTCCATCATGCCCTGGCGGGCGTGCGGGGTCAGGTCATACCAGGCACGCGTCTTGATGAACGGGTACACAAACAGGTACAGGCCCTGCCCCGGGAGCAGCTCGACCCCGTGCCCGCTCCCCTCGATGCGATTCACATACTGACTCCGCTTCTGCATCGCGACAAAGTTGTACGGTTGGGTGAGCCAGCCAGCGAGCGCGGTTCGGTTGATCGCGGCCTGACTCTCCGCAAAAGCGCGTACGTCAAAGGCGATACGCCAGAGCATGAAGTCCACTTCAGCCCGCATTCCGATCAGGCTGTAGGTGCGAAGAATCTTGAGGTCGGCATCCGTCTCCCAGGCGCTAACGGTTTCCAGGAACTCGCGGCGCGCGGCCTCTTTCTGGGCCTCGGGAAGACGACGAAAAGCGGGGTCAAGCTTGAAGAAGGCATAGTTGAGAAACTGTCGGCGAAGCCTGTCCGGTTCCTTCTGGGTCACCTGGCCGCTCGGGTCGAGGTCAACGGTACGTCGAGGACGTCCCTCTCCCACCTTCGGGGGACGACCCTGGGATGTCGCGTCGGCGGTTGCCGACGCCGCGCCGGGGAGCGCTTCCGGTGAAGCGGACGAGGTACTTGCGGAAGCACCGTGCACATGAGCTGTCATGAAATCCTCCTGAAATTGCCACGTGATGTGCGCAAAGGCGCGCACGAGAAGGGTTCTCGTGGCTTTCGGCTGTCTGTTCATTGATCGGGCGCTCCGCCGCAACGCGCCGTTGTGGAGCGCTCCCGTGAGACGCGACTCTTCGTCCCCGAACCGGCCACCCCTTCCATCGCAAGACCGGCAGTCGGCCGGGGGAACCATGTGCGGGCCAGGAACCAACGCGCCTGACGCAGAAGGCCCGCGCCGAGCACAGGGCGTCCCACGAGCTTGGGCTCAACGTTCAAGCGACCGTAACCCCGACCGGCGCGAAGCCGGAAAAACCGGGTGCGGTCCGCACCACGAAGGGGTGGTATCGTGAAAAGCACGATCCGGACTGTCGTCCTCGTTGTCACCGTGTTTGCGGTGATGGGATTCTCAGGACTGCCTGCACGCGCCGACGGCAACGGCGACCCGCCGTTCGGCGGTCTTATCAAGACACCTTACAACTACCAGCCTCCGCCGCATCATCACGATGAAATCACGGAAAACGTCTGGAAACTCAAGCCCGTCGGGGCGCCTCCCAAAGCCCACGGAAAAGTGCGCCTGGTCTGTTACTCAGATGACCATGACGCGTTTCGCCTCTATGTCTGGGACCTGGACCCGCACAAGGTCTACACCGTCTGGTTCACGAAGTCCTTGAAGCCGGATCCCAGGCGAACCGGCGTCGGTCCTGCCCCCTACTCCTTCAAGACTGCGGGGAGCGGAAACAAGGTCTACCCTGCCCCACTCACCTTCTGTCCCCTGGTCCACTGGAGATGGGTGGAAGTCCGCGAACAGCCCGACGGCGATCCCACCCATTTTGCGAACAGCATTCTCGTGTTCAAGGCACGGCTTCTTTCGCGATAGACCTACGGAACACGGAACCATCGAACGTGCAACCAGTCATCGAGTGTGTCCCCAATTTCAGCGAAGGCCGTGATCGCGCCGTCATCGACGCCATTGCAGCCGCGATCCGGTCGGTGAAAGGGGTCAACCTCCTCGACGTCGATCCCGGCGCCGACACCCACCGCACCGTCGTCACCTTTGTCGGAGCCCCGGAGGCCGTCGTCGAGGCAGCCTTCCAGGCGATTCGCTGTGCCTCCGAGCGCATCGACATGCGAAACCACAGAGGCGCCCATCCGCGCATGGGCGCAACAGACGTCTGCCCGCTGATCCCGATCCAGGGAATCAGCCTCGAAGAGTGCACGGTCCTCGCCGGCCGGCTCGGCGAACGCGTGGCGCGTGAACTTGCAATTCCTGTCTATCTCTACGAGGCGGCAGCCCGCCACGAGGAGCGGCGCAACCTGGCCACCATCCGCTCCGGGGAGTACGAGGGTTTGCAGAGCAAGCTGTCCGATCCCGCCTGGACCCCGGACTTTCCGGCTCCGTACAACGCGCGCTCGGGGGCCACGGTGATCGGCGTGCGCGAGTTCCTCATTGCCTACAACGTGAATCTCAACACGACTGACCGACGCCTCGCACACGACATCGCGCTCAGCATTCGTGAGACCGGACGTATCCGCCGTAACGATAAGGGTGAGATCGTCAAGCGTCCGGACGGGACAAGCGAGCGAGAGCCGGGTCTCCTCTCGCACGTCAAGGCGGTTGGCTGGTATATCGAGGAGTATCGTCAGGCGCAGGTCTCGATCAACCTGACCAACTTCCGCTCCACGCCTCCCCACGCCGTGTACGACGCGGTTCGCCTCGAGGCGGAGAAGCGTGGTCTGCTGGTGACCGGCAGCGAACTCGTGGGCCTGTGCCCGCTCGAGGCGTTGCGCATGGCCGGTCGACACTATCTGCTCCGCCAGGGGCGGTCGAGCGGCGTTTCTGACGAAGAACTCATCCACACGGCGGTGCGTTCACTCGGGCTTGACCAGCTCGGGCCGTTCGACCCGATGCAGAAGATCGTCGAGTATCGCCTCCATCCGCCCGCAGGGCCGCTGGCCTCGCTCTCGACAAGAGCGTTCGCGAACCTGACAGCAAGCGACGCCCCCGCCCCCGGAGGAGGGAGTGTGTCCGGTCTGGTGGGTGCACTGGGCGCCTCGCTCGTCGCGATGGTGGCAAATCTTACCGCCAACGGAATGCGTACCCACGAGCGACGGGCATCCGGCGGGGAAGAGGCTTTTCTCTCCCTGGTGAAGCTCGCCACGGATGCACAACGCCTCAAGGACAGCCTGCTGGCGGCAATCGACCGTGACACGGACGCCTTCAACGCCATGATGGAGGCCAACCGGACCAGAACCAGCACGCCGGAGGAGCTTGAGAACAAGAAGCGACAGGTAAGGATCGCCACGGAGGGTGCGATTCGCGTACCGCTCGACATCCTGGAAGCCGCCCGCGATATTGCGAAACTGGCAATACAGGTCGTCGCATGTGGCAATCCGAACGCCAGGAGCGACGCCGGAGTGGCCGGTGCGCTGGCACAGGCGGCAGCGAAAGGCGCCTGTTACAACGTCTGGATCAACCTGAAGGCGCTTGATGATCCGGCCCGTGTCGAACAGATACGCGCAACCACCGAGACCCTGCTCGCGGAGGTGACCGAACTGGCGGCAAGCGTGGAAAAGGAAATGAGTGACCTGGGCGCCGGACAGACGGCCGTGCGTTGAAATCGCCTGACCGCGAACCGTCCACCGCAGGAGTCGCCGGTTGGAATGCCTAAGCTGGGCAGGCCGTCGCATCCTCCTCGGGGCCGGGCACGCGAATGCAGGCGAGCAATCCTTCCCCGGGGCACCCCCTCCGCTCGAACACGGATATGGAAGAGGGAGCGCCCGCCGGGCTTCTACATGACGCAAGGAGAAGAATCGTCGTGAACAAGATGACTCTGCACGATATCGATGTCAATGGCAAGCGGGTGCTGATGCGGGTTGACTTCAATGTACCCCTGGACGGGCAGCGCGTTACCGATGACACCCGAATCAAGGCGGCCCTTCCCAGCATCGAATACGTCTTGAGCCACGGCGGAAGCCTGGTGCTCATGTCCCATCTCGGCCGTCCCAAAGGCAAGGTGGTTGAGAAACTGCGTCTGGCCCCCGTGGCGGCACGGCTGCAGGAACTTCTCAATCGGCCGGTGCTCGCACTGCCCGACTGCATTGGAACCGTCATCGACGAACAGGTACGAAGCCTGGGGCGTGGCTCGGTGTGTCTGCTCGAGAATCTCCGTTTCCATCCCGAAGAAGAAAAAAATGACCCCGCCTTTGCCAGGGCGCTGGCAAATCTCGGGGAGGTGTACTGCAACGACGCCTTCGGCACCGCTCATCGTGCCCACGCGTCCACCGCCGGCATCTGCGAGTACCTTCCCTCATGCGCGGGATTCCTGATGGAACGGGAAATCAACTTCCTCGGACAGCTTCTTACCGAGCCCGGGCACCCGTTCGTGGCCATTCTTGGAGGCGCCAAGGTTGCGGACAAGATTGCCATCCTCAGCAACCTCCTCGGCCACGTGGACCGGTTCCTGATCGGGGGAGGAATGGCTTTCACCTTCCTGCACCTCCAGGGGCACAATATCGGTCGATCGCTCCTTGATCCCGATCTCGAGAACGCCCGGAGATTCCTTGACGAGGCCAGCCGTCTGGGCAAGCAGGTCCTGCTTCCCGTCGACGTGGTCGTCGCTCCGGAAATCGGCCCGGATGTTCCCACCCGCATCGTGCCGGTGAACGAGATACCGAACGACATGATGGGGCTTGACGTCGGCCCGGCGACCGTGGTCGCTTTTGCCGCCGCAATTGACGACGCAAAGACGATCCTCTGGAACGGTCCGATGGGCGTTTTCGAGAATCCTCTCTTTGCCACGGGCACCCACGCCCTGGCACACGCCGTGGCCAGTTGCGACGCCCTCACCGTGCTGGGAGGAGGCGACACCGCCGCAGCAGCCGAACAGATGGGAGTCGCCGACAGAATGACCCACATCTCCACCGGTGGCGGCGCCTCCCTGGAGTTCCTCGAAGGCCGTGAGTTGCCCGGACTTGCGGTGATTCCGGAGCGGTCAACCGTGTCCGCAACGGAGGCCTCAGCATGAGCCGCATTCCCCTGCTCGCCGGCAACTGGAAGATGCACAAGACCGTGCGAGAGGCCACCGCACTCGCACAGGATCTGCTTGAAGGCATGGGCGCAGCGTTTCGTGACCGCGAAGTTCTTATTTGCCCTCCCTTCACGGCACTCGGCCAGGTCCACGCCGTGATCGCCCATACACCCATTCAGCTTGGATGCCAGAACGTGTGGTGGGCGGGTTCCGGCGCATACACGGGCGAGGTTTCGCCCGCGATGGCAAAGGACGTCGGGTGCAGCTACGTGATTGTCGGTCATTCCGAGCGGCGCACCCTCTTCGGAGAGACCGACAGTTCCTGTCACAAGAAGGTCCGTGCGATACTGGAGTGGGGAATGAGCCCCATTCTGTGCGTCGGAGAGACGCTCGAGGAGCGCGACGCGGGTCAGACGCGTGCTCGCGTCGCCGCGCAGCTTGTCGCTGCGCTCAAGGACCAGTCACAGGAAGACGGAAAGCGCATCGTTGTCGCATATGAGCCGATCTGGGCCATCGGCACCGGCAAGAACGACACGCCCCACGAAGCCAACCAGACGTGCGGATATCTCCGAGAAGTTCTGGCGGGTCAGTTCGGCGACTCGGTTGCACGCGCCGTGCGCATCCTGTACGGTGGAAGCGTGAAGCCGGGCAACATCGATGATTTCATGGCCCAGTCGGACATTGATGGCGCGCTGGTCGGAGGCGCAAGCCTCGAGGCTGCCTCCTTCCTGCGAATCATCGGTCATCACTGAACCCGAGAAAGTGTCGCGTGCGCCCCGAGCAAAGCCATCAAGTTTCTTCCGGCACGAAAGAGGGAACCCGATGAACCTGCCGAATAGGGGCGGGTTCATCATGCGACCCGTTGCCTCGCTCGACCTGCAGCGTGCGACACCCCGCAGACAGAATTCTTGCGGAGCCCGACGAGTGCCCGCGAAGGAGTACACATCTTGATCACTCAATGGTATCTGAACACGTGCGTGCAGTTCTGGACGTTCTTTGCCCAGACAACTCCGGCTGGTGCACAAACGGCCAGCGCGCCCGCAACCGCGGCGCCGCCGGCAGCCGCTGCAACGGGGGGCGCCCCCGCTGCGGCAACCACATCGCTCCCTCCCGCGAGCATGCCTTCCGTCACCACGACCCCACCGCCAATTGCGCCGATGGCTCATACGATGATATGGCAGGTCATGCACGGTCTTTCCCTCTTCGCCTATTTCGTGGTATCCGTGGCCCTCATTGTCTGCGTGATGTTCCAGACAACGAAGTCTGAAGGGCTGTCTGGCATGATCGGTGGGACCGTGAACTCAACACAGTACCGCGGGCGAAAGAGTGATGAGGAGATGCTCGTTCTTTGGACGAGCCGTCTTGCCGTCACCTTCGTCGTGCTCTCGT
>JAJXVI010000691.1 GCA_021782195.1 bacterium
GATGGCATCAACCATGGCCACCACTGACGCGGAAGGGGCATACCAGGCGCTGGTCCCGAGCAATTTCACGATCTCGGCACCACCGTCACGCGTGCGCCCGATGATCTGCTCAAGACGCTCGGCGGAAATCAGCTTGCTCACCGGAACGCCACCCACCGTGGTAAGCTCGGTGACTGGCACCATCGTATCGCCGTGCCCGCCAAGCACGAAGGCCTGCACGTCGTTCACGCTCACACCGAGTTCCATGGCCAGGAACGTCCGGAAACGGGCCGTGTCGAGAACGCCCGCCATGCCCATGACGCGTTGCTTGGGGAACTTGCTGACCATCCACGCAGCCTGCGTCATCGCGTCGAGAGGGTTGGTCACCACAATGAGGATGGCGTTCGGAGAGGTCGGAACAATCTGTTCGACCACGCTCTTTACGATGTCCATGTTCTTGAACAGCAGGTCGTCTCGGCTCATTCCCGGTTTGCGCGGCAAACCCGAGGTGATGACGACGATGTCGGACCCTGCGGTCTCAGCAAAACCGTTGGTTCCAGTGATTTCCGAGTCATAGCCGTAGACGGGTCCGGCCTGCATCATGTCGAGGGCCTTCGCCTGTGGCATGTTGGGGACGATATCGACCAGCACGATGTCGGCATAGTTCCGCTCGGCCAGGCGCTGAGCGCAGGTGGCGCCGACGTTGCCGGCCCCCACGACGGTGATCTTGAACCTGCTCATGGTTGTTCTCACTTTCTGGTTGCTCTCGTGGTGGATACGCGCAGGAAACGAACCGGCTCGCCGAATCGTGTGACGCTCCTCGCCAGACTTGACGCGCCCGGAATCTCACACAGGATCTGCGAAGGCCCAGGTCCGCTCACCTCGACGCCTCCAGGACGAAAATCTCCTGCACGGCACGGCTCTGGTCATAGACAAAACCGAGGCCTCGCCGTGGATAGGTCTCCATGCCGTCGCTCCCCCTCTGGGGAGCACCGTAGCAGGCGACCACGTCGGCTCTTGAACTGCCGACATGCACCCCTTCGGGAGTGCGAAACTCTGGTGATACCACGATAAGCCCGGCCACAACCCCTCGCCGCACCACCACCATCATGCCTTTGGAATGAAGGTAGGACCACAGGGTCGCCCCTCTCTGACCTGCGACGGGCGACTTCTTCTGTGGCTGGCCCCACTGGGCAAGCACGATCCGCGCAGAGCGACCCAGGTGCATTCCGCCCACTCTCACGCCAGGAACAATGCGGCGGTCACCGCTCGCGAGGTCACGCTTCTCGCGGTCGACCACGTAGATGCGCGCAACGCGGCCTGCGTGATAGGTGAAGCTCAAACCACGCTCGGGGTAGGCGACGTCGTGGGGGCCAAGGGTCTGCGGGGATCCGTAGGCATGCTGCACGGTGCGACGGATGGCACCGACTGCAATCCCCTCCGGCGTCTGAAACAGGGGGCTCTGGACCATGATGCCGGTCACGACCTCGCGCTTGAGCAGAAAGCCGAGACCGTATCGCCTGTAGTATACGAAACGAGCGTCCTGGCTGTACTCCGAAGGGCGAACCACAGGTGGCGAGCCCAGCGCCCGCTGGATTCTCGCAAAAGGCATGCCAAGCCTGAACTCGCCGACGCCAACCCCGCCCTGAACCACGGTGCGCGCAGACGGCCGTGCCTGTGCACACCCCACGAAACACAGAACGACAAGACACCACCCCAGTGGCACAAGTGATCGAAGCGGCCGGGATGGCCCCTGGCGTGGCAGGAAAGGCGAAACAGAATTCAATCGAGACTCACGAAAACAAAAATACCGTGCATGATTCGCGCGCCAGCAGCCGGCTCCTGCGCTTCGCGGGGACGTCCCCCCCCGGCCAGCGCGAGGCCTCCTCCTGCGCTTCGCGGGGACGGCTCCACGGCACGCGCGAGGCGTCCTCGCTCCGGCAGGAACTCGCGGAACAACGGGAGGAAAGAACCGCGTGAGCGTTCCGTCCCTTCGAATCCGTCTTCTCAACGATCATCCCGTGCGTCCGGACGGCGACTACGTGCTGTACTGGATGATCGCGTCCCGCCGCACGACGTTCAACTTCGCGCTCGAGCGTGCCGTCGAACACGCCCGCACAATGGGGCGTCCCCTGCTCGTCTTTGAGCCGTTGCGTTTCGACCATCCGTATGCCAGCCTCCGTCTGCACCAGTTTGCCATGGAAGGCATGCGCGACAACGCGCTGGCGCTTGCGCGACACGCCCTCACCTACCCTTACGTCGAACCCGCACCCGGCGCGGCCCACGGGTTGCTCCATGCACTGGCGGGCAACGCCTGCATCGTGGTGACCGACGACTTCCCGTGCTACTTCCTGCCCCACCTCGTGGCACGCGCCGCCGCAAAGGTACAGGTCGCGATGGAAGCCGTGGATGGCAACGGCCTCGTGCCCTGCCGCGCGGCGCCGCGCGCCTTTCCCACCGCCGCGGGCTTTCGCACCTTCTGGCAGCGCGCCTACGCATCGCTGACCGCGCCGTTCCCCACGGCCCGTCCCCTCGACGGACTCGCCCCGCCTCCGACGCACCTGGG
>JAJXVI010000692.1 GCA_021782195.1 bacterium
CGATGAGATCGCGCTCTTCGAGGCGAAGACCAGTGGCGCCTCGAACTTCCTGGTCCGACAACTGTATTTTCCTTTTCGAGCCCTGGCAATGCGGACAACCAAGCACATTCGCTCGGTGTTTTTGAGCTACAGCGATGAAACCGGCGTCTACAGCATGTACGAGTACCGCTTCGTAGACCCTCTGCAGTACCGCTCCATCGAGCTCGCACGACAGGCGCACTATCGGCTTGCGAGCAAGCCGGCGACCGAGCGCCCGCTCGGCGCCTTTCTGGCTGAGACGATGCCTCGACGGCCAGCAGAAGAACCGTGGGAGATGCCCCAGGCTGACGACGTCGGAAAGATTGCCCGATTTGCCACGCAGGTAGCAAAAGGATACGACCATCCAGATGCCATCGCGGCGGTGTTCGATTTTGACCGCCGACAGAGCCTGTATTATCGGAAGGCCGCGGAGCAGTTTGGACTGATCTGTCCTGGCGCGCCCCCATACGCCCTGAGCGACATGGGCCTTCAGTTCATCACGATGCGCACGAGCGAGCAGGTCGAATACCTGGTACGCGTCATCGTTTCACTTCCTATCGTGCGGGCCAGTCTGGATCACGCAACAGCGCACACGGGCACGCTTACGGTCCGCGATATCGAGCAACTGGCCCTGCAGCATTCCAGCATACGGGGTGACACGGCACAGCGACGCGCACGCACCGTCATGGCCTGGATTCGCTGGGTGGAACGAGTCCTCGGAAAGCTTGAAGTCAACGGTCGTCGCCTGTCACTCTGACCGGGATGTTTCCGCGTTCCGTCCGCGCGCCGACATCAATCACCGCTTGAACTGTTCGGAGGTGCAGCGTCAGGGCACATGCAGGCCACCATGCGACCTTCCCGTCATGGCCGCAGCCAGCCACGGCCGAAACCGAGCGCCGATGCGCCTCAATGCGCGCGCACGACACCCGAAGCGGCGGGCGCCGCGTCTGCGATGAATGCAGTCCCCAGGTTGCGAGTGGCTAGCACTTCGCGTGCGGGAGTGCGGTCTCCATTACAGCTGATCATGCGTGGAGCCACGACGATCTCTGTGTGAAAGCCGTGCCGGCGGTAGAGTTCCACCACGCGGTCGGTTGCCTGATTGGATAGCACGACCGGGCCCGGATGCCGCGCAAGCCACTCCACGAGACGCTCCTGGTCGCTCCAGCCAAACGTTTCCTTGGAGTACTGGGTGAACTCCACGTCATAGGGAGGATCGGCGTACACAAAGTCATCCGGCTTCAGCTTGATGCCAGCAAAGTCCCCACTGCCAAAGCGCCACCCTCGAAACGCCGCAACGTAGGGACGAAAGTCGCGCGTATAGCGAATCTTTCCGTAACTTCCAAACGGCACGTTGAACAGACCGGAACGGTTGAAGCGGCACAGACCGTTGTAACCGGTTCGATTCAGATAGTAGAACAGCGAAGCGGCCTCGTGCGACTCACAGCCCCCACTGACGACGAGGTCATTGAATCGCGCGCGCGCCGTGTAATAGAACGACTTCTCGTTCTCCATCGGCATCTCGATGACAAAGCCACGTTGAAGCCAGCGATAGAAGGAGATGGCGTGCACGTTCACGTCGTTGCAGAGGGCATGTTTCGGGCGCAATCCGAGGGTCACTGCGAGCCCACCGCAGAGCGGTTCGACGAGACGCGTGCGACGATGGCTACGCCACCAGCGTGCAAGTTGCGGCACGAGCCATCGCTTCCCTCCCGCCCACTTCAGGGGAGGGGAAAGCTGCGGCTGCGTGGGTTCAGACTCTTCGAGCAGAAGGACTGGCACGGGAAGAACCTCAATCCTGGGAAGTGGCTGTTTGAAGACTGTTGCCGAACTGTTACGTGGCAAAGCCGTCCACGACAATCGACCTGACAACAGGGGTTCGGCGAGGGTGCGCCGAACTCCCGCAGGTCATGGGTGTCTGGACCAACCCAAGGGGCTCTCACCGGTTCTGGGGTGAGATCTCGTGGAAGACCACGAGAACAGGAGTATGCTTGTCGTGAAGACACGGGTAAAGACGATACTGGTCCTCCTCTGTACCATGCTTACTTCGCTCATCCCTGCACACGCAGCACTCTTGAGCTATCACATCTGTCCGGATACCACCACGGGCCTCTACATCAGCCGCTCTGCGCTGTGGGTTGACCACGATAACACGCCAGGCTACTTTTCCACCGCGATTACCTTCACGGGAACCGCCCTGGCCGTTCCCGAACCGAGCGCGATCCCGTTGTATGTCATTGCACTCACGCTGCCCATGCTGACATGCAGGCGCCGGAATCTCCGGGCCTGACGCGCTTTCGAAATGCAGGGTCGGTCCGAGACCCGCGCGTCCCCAAAAGCCGGATGGCCGGCGCTGCGACGGATGCCGCAGGAGGGCCGACACCCGCGCGTCCGCAGGAGCCGGACGATCCCCTTCCTGACTGTCTGGGTCGGGTTCGCGCTTTGTGCAATCTTCTCGTCGCACGTCGCGTGGCCGGCACCCCGGGTGCGCCCGTCCCCTCATTGGAGCGGAGGTCGCACCCCCCCTGCG
>JAJXVI010000023.1 GCA_021782195.1 bacterium
AGAGGCAAGTCTTGAGGCGCGGCGCGCCGCGGAAGCCGCAAATCGCTCAAAATCACAATTCCTCGCCAACATGAGTCACGAAATCCGCACGCCGATGAACGGCATCCTCGGCATGACGGAACTGGCGCTCGAAGCCAACCCGACACCAGAACAGAAGGAATATCTTCAAATGGTGAAGAGCTCGGCCGAGGCCCTTCTCCTGCTCCTGAACGATATTCTTGACTTTTCCAAGATCGAGGCGGGGCGACTCGAACTTGAAGCAACCCCGTTCAGTCTGCGTGACGTCGTGCTCACCGTGTGCGACGCACTGGCATTGCGCGCTAGACAGAAGGAACTTGTCCTGCGCACCAGCATTGCGGAAGAAGTGCCGCACATCGTCGTCGGCGACCCCGGACGTCTCCGACAGGTGATCATGAACCTCGTTGGCAATGCCATCAAGTTCACCCAGGAGGGTGAGGTTTCCATCACGGTCACAAACACCGCCACGACAACGAACTCGGCCACCGTACACTTCGAGTTTGTGGACACAGGCATTGGCATTCCCGCCGACAAGCAGAAGTCCATCTTCGAGGCGTTCACGCAGGGTGATTCCTCCACCACGCGGCGCTTCGGAGGAACAGGGCTCGGACTCGCCATCTCATCCCAGCTCGTACGGATGATGGGTGGACACATCGTCGTCGAGAGCGTGGTCGGCAAAGGTAGCCGGTTCCACGTGTACGTCCCATTCACGGTCGACCGCTTCTCAACCGTACCGGAAAGTGGCGTAGGCACACGCATCCTGCTGGTGGAAGGCGACGCCACCGAAGCCCGACTGCTCTCGTCGATGGTGAGGAGCTGGCGCATGGAACCTACCGTGGTGGACGGCGCCGCAGCGGCAGCAGAGGCACTGCGCTCGCACTCGTACGACGTCGTGGTGATAAGCCCGGTCCTCGCGGACGGAGAGCCGCACACCCTTGCCAGCGAACTCAGCACGCAAATGGCCGTCATCCTCCTCCAGCCAGGGGCAACAGCGCGTGAAACAGCCCTGAACGGTGGCGTCACAGCGCTCACGCGCCCGGTCAAGCAGTCGGAACTGCTCGAAGCCATCTGCCGCAGTGTACGTCCTCCCGACGAAAGCCCGCACGAGCAGTACCTGGACGTCCGCGGCAATCGGCTGCGAATCCTGCTGGCCGAAGACAACCCCATCAACCAGCGGGTGGCGATACGACTGTTCGAAAAGCGCGCTCATCACGTCACGGTCGCCGAAAACGGTGAAGAGGTGCTGGGCTACCTCGAGCGTGGAGCCTATGACGTCATCCTGATGGATCTGCAGATGCCGGTACGCGGAGGGTTTGAGACCACCGTTGCAATTCGGAAACGAGAGCGCGAGGAAGGCGGTCACATCCCGATCATCGCACTGACCGCACACGTCATGAAGGGAGACCGCGAACGCTGTGCGGCCGCTGGAATGGATGGATTCGTCGCCAAGCCCCTGCGCGTCCGCGACCTGGTGAAAGCGCTCAACACCGTGTTGGGACAGAGGACTGAGCACGCCATCGTGGCGTGCACGCGACTTGTCGGGGTGACGGCCGCAGCAGCCCGCCACTACCACGAGCGAGCGAACGAACTGCGCGACGATGTGCGCGCGGCCGTTGCCGCAGCGGACGAGAAAGCCCTGCGAAAGGTGCTCAAACCGTTGCAAGAGGAACTTGAACTGCTCCACGCGGTAGAGGCCCTCAACGCCATGGATGCAATGGCGCGCGCGGCCGCGGCCGACGACATGCAGAGCGCAGCAGAAGCGTGGCCGCACCTGGATGAGGAACTGCAGAAACTCGAACCTGCCGTGCATGCCGCAATGAGCGAGAGTCACGAGAGTCTGACGCTCCCTGCGCAAACGCCTGTGTCAGATGGCGACACGCTTCCTTCCGAATAGCTCCCAGAAGCGACTCGCCCGAACGCCGCACTGGCCGTCCACGTCCCCGTCGTCTTCCCAGAAGCGACTCGCCCGAACGCCGCACTCGCCGTCCACGTCCCCGTCGTCTCTTCCCAGAAGCGACTCGTCCGAGCGCCACACTGGCCGTCCACGGCAGATTTCACGAGCCCGGGGTGCGGGGGACCGCCTCCTCCCACGGTGCCCCGATGACATAGGCACCGAACCCGAACGTGGTAGACTTGCCCACGTGCGCATACGTGCCAGCTCTCAGCAGAGGAAGAAACCGTCGAGCAGTCGCATCATACGCAACGCGACCGATGAAACCGCCGATGCGATGCCGGCTGTGCTGCCGGTTCGAATACCGGTCCATTTCCACCCACTCGAGGTTGCCGTCAGCTTTCTTCACGGTCTGGGCCTGACGAATCAAGTCAACAAAATCAATTGCCAGTTTGCCAGGACCGTGAAGACGCATCACGAGGTCGAGCCTGCGGACCAGTGCACGAATCAACACGTGAAACGGCGGATCGTAGACCTGATTTCCCCGATACGTCAACCGAATCGGGGTGCGAAAAGTGATGCCAAGCGGATCCTTGTCGCGACCTTCGTCCGGACCCTCCAGGGCCGCCAGGGTCTCCAGGTCAAGGCAGCGGGGTTCGTGGAGCAGGGCACCGCGCGGTTCACCCCCTCGGTAGAACGGATCGTCGTCTTCCGCGGCACGCGCGGAGATCACGCGAAAACGCGCCCCACCCTGACCGAGCCCACGCCGGGCCATTGCCTCGAAACAGAGCACAAAATACGAAAGGTAGTTACATCCCCGTCCAAGCAGTGTCAGTCCAAGTCGAAAGCGCTCACCAGTTCGAAACTTGCGGGTCAGAAGCGGAGGCAACAAGACAAACGGGCGCGGAGCCTCTTCCGACGGGCGATCCAGTCCGCAATCAGCTCCGCTCTCGGCAGCGGCAGACGTCTCAAAGAGATATGCATAGCCACAGCGTTCGGGAAACGCGCAGGAGTTCTCACAAACAGGAACTGACCGCGGACCACTGCAGGCAACTTCCTTCAGGGAGTGTCCAAGCAGTCCTCGAAAAGTCGAGCCGGCAAAATCCGGCAGGAATACAGGGTCAATCGCCTCAAGGTCAAACGTCACGCGCACAACCGGCAGACCGAGAAATGCCGACGGGTTGACCAGGTACCTGGTTACTTCCACGCAGTGGCCCTTCTTTCGCGGCGCATTTCGGCTCGTGCCCGCATCGAACCTGCACCGGATAGCGGCCCATTGTGGAGGAACACACACCCCTGGCGTCGATTCATGTCGGGCATGAGCTCCATCATTGATCGGCTCCTGGGCCGACCGCTGGCCACTGCTGAAGAGGAAGGGCAACGCATCGGTGTACTGGCCGGCGTGGCCATTCTCGGACTTGACGGGCTCTCGTCGGCCGCTTACGGTCCGGAAGCGGCAATGGCGATCCTTCTCCCACTGGGAGCAGCAAGTCCACGCTACATCACACCGGTCACGTTGACGGTTCTGGCTCTCCTCGGCATTCTCTACCTCTCCTACCGCCAGACGATTCGCGCCTACCCCAATGGAGGCGGCTCATACACGGTTGCCCGTGAGAATCTCGGAGAAAACGCCGGACTCCTGGCGGGAGCCGCGTTGATTCTCGACTACGTACTGAACGTGGCCGTGGGAATTTCTGCTGGCGTTGGCGCCCTGGTCTCCGCAATCCCGGCATTGCAACCGTGGATCCTGACCCTGTGCCTCCTGATCCTCGTCTTTATCACCATCGTGAACCTTCGCGGTATCCGCGAGTCGGGCCTGGTATTCAGCATCCCAACCTACCTTTTTGTGGGAACCCTGGGTGGCGTCGTACTGATGGGGCTCTTCAAGACGCTGCTTAACGGTGGACACCCGATTGGAATCGTGCCCCCGCCAGCACTTCCCCCCGCCACGGAAGTCGTCTCGCTATGGCTCCTGCTACGCGCGTTTGCCAGTGGTTGCACGGCAATGACCGGGGTCGAAGCGGTCAGCAACGCCGTAAATGCATTCGAACCACCGACCACGGAGAAGGCTCAGGCCACCCTCACGCTCATCGTGGGGTTGCTGATTGCATTGTTGGCCGGCATCGCCTTTCTATCGCACGTCTATGCCATCGGTGCAATGGAGGGTAGCGCGCCCGGTTACCAGAGCGTGCTCTCACAATTGACAGCGGCCGTCACCGGACGAGGGTTCGCGTATTACGTCACGATGGGGGCAGTCATTTCGGTACTGTGCCTGTCGGCGAACACGAGCTTCGCCGGACTCCCGCGCCTGCTTCGACTGCTCGCCGTGGACAACTACCTCCCGCACGCCTTTGCCAACCGCGGAAGACGCCTCGTCTATTCGCTGGGCATCGTCACGCTTGCCGCGTTCTCGGCGATCCTGCTCTTCATTTTCGGAGGAATCACCGATCGCCTCATCCCACTCTTCGCCATCGGAGCCTTTCTCGCGTTCACCCTGTCGCAAGCCGGCATGGTCATGCACTGGCGGCGCTCCAGACAGCCTGGCACCTTCCCATCACTCGCCATCAATTTTGTGGGATGTATCGCCACAGCAGTTGCGCTCGCAATCATCCTGGTTGCAAAGTTTGCGGAAGGGGCGTGGATCACGCTGCTCCTGCTCCCCGGACTGCTGTGGCTCTTCAACGCGGTGCGCGCCCACTATGAACGCGTCCACAAAGAGACCGCCCTCGACCACGTGGTCACCTTCGACAACCTGACTCCTCCCGTCGTGATTGTTCCCCTGCATCGGTTGAGCACCATTGCAGAGAAAGCGCTCCGTTTCGCGCTTGAACTCTCCCCAGACGTCGTGGCCGTTCACATCGCCGCCGACGAGGAAGAGAGCACCGCACTTCGCGAGCAGTGGAACAGGCAGATCACGCCCCCCTGCGTGGGCAGGTCGGTACGCCTGGTCAGCCTGTCTTCGCCGTACCGCATGCTGTTCGGTCCCCTTCTTGACTTTGTGGATCAGGTCAAGAAGCAACACGAGGACCGTCTCATTGCCGTGATCATCCCGGAACTTGTGGAACAACACTGGTGGGAACTCTTTCTCCACAAACAGCGTGCCGCAGGCCTCAAAGCGCATCTGCTTTTACGAGGGGATAACCGCGTGATCATCGTCAACGTGCCGTGGTACCTCGGACGCGCTCCGGAACTTGTGGGCGTCGGCCATCCACCGAACACCACCACTCGCGAGACGACCACCTGATGGAGCGACGGAAGGCAGGGAAATGCGCACGAAATGCCGTCCGGAGGAAAGCGCCTCCTCGGCGTTGAATTTCTTATGGTTATATAGTTTCCAAATCACACCGGGGGGAACGGAACATTGAGACCAAGACTGGCTGGACTTCTGGTGATTGTGTTTCTTCTCTCGATGGCACCGGCAGCACGAGCGGTTGCCGTGGATATCGCATTGAACAAGACTGTCACGGCATATGCCAACGGGGGTTCAACGATCTCCGGTACCATCAGCGACATTGTAAACGGCACACCCAATCCAGACGGTACTCCGTGGAGCACCTCGACCAACGCCTGGTGGACAGGGACTGCCCCCTATCTGACCATCACGCTCGGTGCGAACTACAGCATTCAGGCGTTCACGGTACAGGCCGATGACAACGACACCTACGAGGTCGACTACTGGAACAGAGCGACCTCCTCGTGGACGCTGGCATACGCGGTCCCTGAGCAGTACACGACGCAAGGCGGCCTCCAGACGCGCCCGACCTACACGCTGAGCACTCCGATCGTCACCGACCAGTTGAAGGTGTTTGCCACCACGGGTGACGGCTCGTACGCCATTGGCCAGGTCTACGCGATGGGCACGCTCGCAGCCACTCCCGAACCAGCGTGTACCCTGCTTCTGGCATCAGTCGCCGCACTTGCGACGTGTGCAGAACGTCGGAATCGCAGGCGCACCGGCAGAGGGTAGTCAATCGTGCTCAACGGTGCCTCCGCCGAGTTGCTTCACCGCTTCGTGCCAGCGCGGGGCTTGAGCACTCAGGGCCAGTTCATCGTACTGGCGCACGGCAATTGGAATCCTTAGCGGCGCGGCAGGTACGTACACCGAAAGACCGTGCGCATCCGGCCGCGGCATCGCAACACCGTCGGCACTGACATCCGTGGCGGTCGACGCCACCACCATGCTCGCCACCGCCTGATCCAGGGCGCGCGCCGCGGAAACCACGGCCGTCCCCTGCAAGCGCGCGTCGCCTGCGAGACGTTCCGTGAGAGCGCGCACGTCCTTGAGGTCCACCAGTGGATGGTCCCAGGGTTCCCCCTCGCGGAAGTCGCGCATCGCGGAAATCTGCTCGCGCGCGATTCCAAGCGCGCCGGGCGTACGGATCAGCGCATCGCCGAGAACATTCAGCGCCGCCCCCACGGCCCCGGCCTGACTCTCGTCGAGCGCGGAAAGCATCGGCACCCTCTGCGGCGTGTGGGACGCCGCCTCCACCAGGTAACGCGCCGCATCGATGGGACGGGTCTGCGCAACGATGTGAGAGAACGCTTCTGCCAGCGGAATTCCCTTCCCCGCCTGCAGGCCCTGGGAAGCCACGATGTAGCGGGCTTCGGGAGCCAGTTCGCTGGCCACCTCCGTGTTCCCCTCAAGACAAGAGTTGAGCACGAGCACGTCAGGGCTGAGCCCCACGTCACGCAGAGCCGCACGCGTCTCCTGCGGCGGCATCACGTGCCGACGCGCGGTATCACTGACCGAGCCCATGAATCCCGAACCGTGCCCCCCCAGGACCAGCAGGTAACGCTCGGCGGGCACGGCTTTCATTCCCCAGCGCAAGAAATCTTCAAGCGTGGAACGCACGGACATGTCTTCCGATGGCATGGAAAAGTCTTTTCCTGCCGCGGAACACACGCGCCGAATCTCCTGCGCCGTTCCGAGCTGCGCCGCAAGCTGGACGCCATCGGCAAGAGGCGTCTTCAGCACGTCGTCGAGACTTGCCTGTGCCGCCGGCGCAATATCGGGCGAGGCCGAACTGTACACGAGAATGCCCCAACGGGCTGCTGACTGAACTTCCATCGTGCTCCCAAGTATAGCACACAGGAGACTCATCGTACGCACGAGCAGACCAAGAAACCGGCTGCTTCTCACTTCGTTCTTTTGTCTGCGCGCCCCCCAGGGAGGAAGCGCTCTGAGGCGCAGCGAGGCGCAGGGAAAGGTTCAGCAGGTGGTACGGGTTCGCGAACGACGACGGAGCAAGCCGGCGCATGCGGGTGCCCCGACACGCCTCACCTCACGCCACGCCTCACGCCGGGTCCGCGACAGCGTCCTCGCCCAGGCCCTGACTTCCCTCCGCGCTTCACGCCACGCCTCACGCCGCGCCACGCGCGGCCAGCGCACCCTCCACGAGCTGTGGCAGCAGCTCGCCCGCCGGTCCCCGCAGACTAAACTTCACCAGAAGAGAAACCGGGGTCGGCTCGGGATTGATTTCGATCACCGTGGCTCCATTGTGCACGGCCAGCATGATGAGCTGGTTTGCGGGAGACACCCGTGCCGACGTTCCCACGCTCAAGAAGACATCACAGCAGCGGGTCGCCTCGCCAGCCAGGCCGACCACGTTGCGATCCAGCGCTTCTCCGAACCACACCACGTGAGGTCGAAGCAGCGACCCGCACGCGCAGTGGGGCGGCAGGATGGCGGCGGCTGGAAAGTCCTGCACGGTGTCTTCACGAACACAGCGCGCCTTCCAGATCTGGCCGTGCAGTTCAAGCACGCACCGGCTTCCGGCCCGTTGATGAAGACCATCGATATTTTGCGTGATCAAGATAACCGACGGCCAGTTCTCCTCCATGCGACGAATCGCCAGATGACCGGCGTTGGGCTCACAGGCGGCGATTCGTTGCTGGCGCCACACATACCACTCCCAGACGAACTGTGGGTCGCGTTCAAAGGCCTCGCGCGTGGCGAGGTCCTCCGCGCGAAACGTGCGCCAGATACCCTGCGGTCCCCGAAATGTGGGGACACCGCTCTCCGCCGACACCCCGGCTCCAGTAAATACGACCAATCTCCGGGCCTTGCCCAGGCAGGCGCACACCTCGCTCATTTCTTCCAACATCGTCACCCGATTACGTTCCTCATTATCTGGCATTCGCTCAAAGCGATAGCGCATGGAAGCGCATCATCAGGATGCCACTGCGCTCAAAAAGGAACTCCGACGGACCCGCTCACGGAGAAAGCGGCTGGAAGACCGTTGTCGTGTCGGACTCTGCCCATCCGCGCGCACCCACCTTGCCGGTCCCCCGCACGTCCTCTGAAATCGCGATCACGGTCAATACAAGGGGGCCGGCTCCAAAGATGCCCTCGGGAATCGTCGCGCGCGTGACCCCGGAACCCAGGATTCTCCCGGCCCTCAGCGCAGCGCGAACCCCCCGTGAGCGCCACACGCTCGAATCGTAGCCATTCTCCCAGAACACCTGCTGACCCGCCGCGGTCTCTCCGCGCGCCACAACCTGATAGCCTGCGGCACGGGACACTGGCTTCCACGCGACGTTGATCGGCGCGTCAAACGCCACCCTGTGCTCCGAGGGAGACGTGATCACCAGCGGTTCCAGAAAATCCTGCAACGGACCCAACACGATGCACGCACTCCCCAGGTAGCTGATATGCACCTCATAGGGGCCTTCCGCGACGGCACGCGCGGGAATCGCAAGAAGTCGAGTGGGATCGGCCATGCCGATGGACCCTGCAACGAGATCGGGCAGGTCGGGGGGCACGTGATCGACGAGGTGAGGTTCCCCGCGCGGAACCTTCTCATAACATCCCCAGTAACGCAGAATCGTACGCTTGCGTGGACCGCGGGGATGGCGCACGTTGGTAACAGAAATCTTCACCGAGGTCCCGACTTCCAACCCCGAAGGAAGTTTCAGCGAAGCACTCGCTCCCTTTGGAGCACGTCTCTGTGTACGGTAAAGCACGTTCAGGCGCCGAACGGACGAACAGACCCCGTTGCGACACAGGGTCTGGGTAATCACTGCAAGCGAGATCTCGCTTCCCTGGCTGAAAAACCAGAACGGACCCGCCCACGACACTGCCGCGGATGCGGCCAGCACACCGACCACAATCACTGCCGCGATTCTCAAGCGCACCCGGGCGACCCGGGCCGACAGGGCCGTCTCGCCGGCGCAACTGTTCCTCGAGCCGGTCGGTCGAACACGCAAGAACCACGAAACCGTCCTGCACATGGTGAACGCCCTCGAAATCGATTGCTCATCCCCCCGGTCGGGTCCGCACCGGAGGAGAAGCGCACCAGATCACTCTCCAGCACTTCCCTGCACTTCCCCGCGGGACTCGCACCTTCCTATGCATTTCGCGCGTTCTTGGACGCAGCCCCGGCGGTCCCCCAGATGAGCGCACGCCTCGGTGAGGCACCCACCTCTCCGCGCAAACCGCACCCCTCGGTGAGATACCCACGCAGGAGCACGAACCCACGTTCCGAACTTCGTCGTCGATGTCGTGTCTCTTTACTTCCGAGGACGTTCGCGCGAATCAGAGGCGCACCCTGGTGACGCTCGGTCGTTACCGACGCTTGAGCGACCACGTGTCAGCTGCACTCACCTTTCTCGAATGTAACCTTCTGCTCCGCTCCCCGCTTGAAATCGTCCACCTGAGGGCTCGCCCAGCAGCGGACTGGCACGGAACTCCGGCCGTAAGCGCGTTGTATGCCCACCTCCATCGCGTCGCGCGAGACCACGACGTCCCGCCACGCCTTATCACGTCGCTGCCTGCCGCCCCCATTGGACATCTTGCCAATCTCTGGATGGCCGGTCTCACGTTACCGCGCTGGCCGTCCACAGAAGACGGGCTCACGGCGCTCGCGGGCGCACTTGACGAGGCGCGACAGGTGTTCGCAAAAGAAATTGCCGACGCCGCCACACCAGAAGAGGCGCTCGCAACTGCGGTCGACATCGCGCGCAGTGGGTACGCGGTCTGTGCGGTCGACGCAAGCCGCAGCAGCAATTACTTTCTTGACGGTCTGGCAGGTCGCGAACGCCCCTCCGGCGGCCCTGTGCTGCCCGTACTCTGCCTGGGGGGACGCCTTGGCGCCACCGCAGGCTACGGGTCGCTCGACGACACAGACCGGACCGCAGCACTGGTCGACGCCGGCTATCGCGTGGAAACCGTCGAAATCGGGGTTGGGTTTGAAGCCACAATGTTTGCCGCGATGGAGCGCGCCTGGCACGGGATCCAGGAACATCCAACGGTGCTGGTGTTGAAAATGCCGAGAGCGCTGTCGCTCCCTCCCGCGCTCTCGACCCGACTTTCCCACGAAGCGGACGCTCCCGCCGACAGATCTCCCCACAACGCGGACGTTCCCGAAAGCAGGCTCTCCCGAGAAGAGGCGACGGTGGAGTTGCGAAACTGGATGGACCGATTCGCTGCACGGGAACTGATAGACGAGAACGGACGCCCCCACCGCGACATCACCGCACTCTGCGCCACGAATCCACTGAGAGGCTGACCGTCCGCTCCCCGTCCGCTCCCCGTCCGCTCCCCGTCCGCTTCAATCTCCCCACTGCGCAGCACGCCGCACGGGCGCAGGCACATTCACGCAATAGCGCCAGGGGTCACACGGCTTGATCTCAGGACCACGCTTCGGGTGACGCCCCTTTGCCAGCCTCAAGTCGTCATACGTGATGACGTGCGCGCCACGCGCCATTCGCGCCAGTTCCGACGGCCCCGCCACGAGCCTTTCCACAAAAGCGGCCGTGGCATGACAGACCAGGTCCGAACCACCAGGCGACGTCGCGCCGGTAGCACCAGCGTCCGCATCGCCAGGCGACGTCGCGCCGGTAACGCCAGCGCCAGGACGGCCGGCCGCCACTGCCCCGGCAGGCGACGACGTCGCGTGCACGCTCGAGCCTGACAGCATCGAGAGGCGGTCCCGCAGTCTCCGCACGTCGATGCAGAACGGACGCGTCTGTCCCACCAGCACGTAGAAACCGGAGAACACGCGCCACAGCGACGCCTGAGGAAAAACTGACACAAAGGTGGCCACCAGGGACCGGAACTGCGACCCGTCAAGATTCAGCATGGGTAGCTTCTGGCAGAACACACCGCCCCGGGCCAGCCGACTGCGCGCCAGCACGGCGAAGTTGCGTGAGTAGATGTCAGGCGTGTCATAGAGGTTGGCGTCCACCGCGATCGCGTCGTAATACGCCGCGGGCGCCGCACGCAACTCGGCGTGCCCGTCCCCCACGATGAACCGAAACCGCGAGTCAGCAAGCACTCCGCGATTCTGATCGAGAAAAAACTTCGCCGTGCGCAGCTGATTGTCATCGATTTCCACGTCGGTCAGGGAGATGCCAGGGGCCGCATCGAGACACACACGCGCGTTCTTCCCGCTCCCGAACCCGACAATCAGCGCACGACGCCGATGAGCGGCAAGCAGAATGGGAATGCGAAATCCAACGTCGACCGGCCGCACCCGCATGAATACGTTGCCCATCGTGGTGAAACTGCGCTCGTGACCGGTCTCGAACACGGCCGTAGACTCGTTGAGTCCGTCGCGGTAGAACAAACATCGCTCCCCGTGGTGCAACGGCAGATATGGCCAACTCGGAAGGACACGGGCGACCCCTCCCACAGCAGTCACCACCACGAGACCGGTCAGAGCGACCAGTCGGCCGCGACAGGTGGCGCCCCGCGCGTCTCGCAACCCCCGCGCGTCTCGCAACCCGTGCGCGTCTCGCAACCCGTGCGCGTCTCGCAACCCGTGCG
>JAJXVI010000693.1 GCA_021782195.1 bacterium
CACGCTGTCCATCGAGCGTGAACTCGCGCCGAATACGATACTGAGCCTGGGTTACGTGGGCTCGCAGGCCCATCACCTTCTCGTGCTGACCTCGGCGAATCCCGGCAACCCCTCGCTCTGTCTGAGCGTCAGCCAGCCCAGCGAGGTCATGCCGGGAACGCGAACCTGCGGACCGTTCAGCGAAGGCGGCGCCTTCACCAAATCCGACGGCGAGACCATACAGGTGCGCGGCCCCTTCAGCGCGCAGTTCGATGCCGTCAGTTACCAGAAGACGATCGGCAATTCTGCCTACAACGCTTTCGAACTCAGCCTCCGCCATCAGAGCAAGTCGCTTGAAATCGTGGCCGGATACACGTACAGCAAATCTCTCGATGACTCATCGAGCCTTGCGGAAGAGGTGAATCCCGCCGGTCCGGGACTGACGAGAGCACTGTCAGCATTCGACATGCGGCACAACTTCGTTGTGAACTACAAATACGACCTGCCGTTTGATCGTCTGAACCACCGCGGCAGACTCTGGGCCACGGGCTGGTCGCTGTCGGGAGTGACGCGCTTCGGCACGGGACTTCCGGTAACGCTTTACAACAACAACGACACCTCTCTGCTGGGAACGATGCCGAATGGTATCAACAACAACGGCCTGGACACGCCTGAGGTCGCGCCCGGTAGCCTGAAGATCGACATGAACCCTCGTGAGGGTAACCCCGTGTTCAATCGAGCGCTCTTCACTCTTCCACCGCTGGGACAACTCGGCAACACCCGGCGGCGGTACTTCTACGGGCCGGGGATTGACAACTTCGACACGGCTCTACAGAAAAACGTGCGTCTGACGGAAGCGAAATCCCTCCTTTTTCGCATGGAAGTCTTCAATACCTTCAATCACGCGCAGTTCTTCGGCCCCGCTTCCGTGGACGGCGACATCAGCAGCGCGAGTTTTGGCCAGATCGTGAATGCGGCGTCTCCACGACTCGTTCAGGTTGCGGCGAAATTCGTCTTTTAAAGCAACCGGGCGAGGGCCAGCGCCGGAGTCAAACGACGCTGGCTGGCCCCGGAAGAGCTACAGTCGATCGGCCGGCCGATGTGACTCTGACTTCATGATCAGGCTGCCCGTCGCTTCTGAACCTGTCATCTTGTTCCGGATGACAGGAGTCGTAAGAGCATCGTTGTCGGCTTCCGTGACCTTCTTCGGAGTGACGTTGACGCGGAACTGGTCCTCTTCAACATGGGTCACGGTGAAGAGGACGGCACGATGCCGCAGAAGCGGCGCAAGTTCTTTGACCATGGGAATGAATCCTCCAGATGAAATTGGATTTGACTTCGAGAGCAGATCCCCAAAGCCGTGCATTACGCTCTTCAGAGAGGTCCGTGCGTGTTACGAAAGAAGCCATGTCCGGTCCCTGCTCAAGTAAGGCCTCTAGCGAGTATTCTGGCGGTATGGAATCGCAGATCCATCGCAGAAGCCGGCTCGCCCTGGATCAATCGCTCACCGACGCTGAATATGACCGTCTGGCAGCGATCCTCGACCGTTTTCCGGAAGAGGACGCCATGGATGCCGAGGAGATGGATGGGTTTTTCGCGGCGCTCATCTGTGGGCCGGTGACGATCCCTCCCAGCGTGTATCTCGGCGATATCTGGGGAAGCGAAGAGACGCCTTTCAGCACTGCGGGCGATTTTGAGGAGTTCCTGAATCTGGCCATGCGCCACTGGAATTTCATGGCCCGGGTTCTGTCCTCCCGCGATCTGACGTTCCTGCCCTGGCTTCTGGTCGAAGAAGGCGAAGAAATCCCTCGGGGAAATCGCTGGGCTCAAGGCTTTCTGCGGGGAGTCGGCCTGTGCCGCGAAGCGTGGGAGGAGATCTTTGAGAACGAGGACAAGTTTGCTATCCTGCTGCCCGTGCTGGCTCTCGCGCACGAGAATGATCCCGACCTGGAGATGCGTTCGTGGACGACCCCGCCGGACCGCAAGTTGCGCGAGCAGTTGCTTGCGGGCCTATCTGTGGCAACGCAAAAGCTCGATGACTACTTTCGATCCTGCCGTATGCGGGAGGCGCGGCCCCAACCGACCGGTCTTGGCGCTTCAGGGCGAAAGATCGGACGCAATGATCCCTGCTCTTGCGGCTCAGGGAAGAAGTACAAACGCTGCTGCGGTAGTGTCACCGTCCACTGAAACCTCCAATGGTCGCCACCAGCGTCTAGCCTTCTGCGGACTGGTCGGGCTTCACGGAATCATTCTCGTCTGCCACTGCAGGGGGCAGAACTCAGCGAGGCGCGCAAAGTCACGCTGATTGACGGTGACGACAGTGATGCCTGCGTGAGCTGCGCTTGTGGCGATCAGGGCATCGTTGGTCAGGCGGGCCCGGCCGATTTGCTCGTAGCCGTATTTCTCCGCCATGCGGGAGAGAATTCTGCCAGCATGGGTCCAGTCACTCAGGTTCGGGACGAGCACCCGTCTGGCGCGATCAAAGTCTCGCTCCAGTTTTTCCAGGATTCGATCGTCGTTGCGGGTCGCGCCCGCATAGAGCTCCTCCAACACGACCGAGCTG
>JAJXVI010000694.1 GCA_021782195.1 bacterium
TGCGATGCCAGGTTGGAAGGGTGAGACGGAGAAGTTGCGCGCCCGTCGAGGTCCGTTTCGCCCGGGGGTCGGGGTCGCCCGAAGCCCGGATGGCTACCTTGCCCGCAAAACCGCCCCGACCTCGAACACGCTCCGATGGAATGGAGCGGTCTTCAACTGACTCACGTCCTGGATGGTGCCGGCTCCCCGCACGTCGTAGTCGTCACGATACAGAAGCAGCAGACTCCCGAGAAATAGATGCCGGTTACCGGGCATGGGGAATGAGCGATAGTCAGAGAACTGCAAAGGATTGCGCAGAATCCGGATCACTGTCTCGTGAGGGTGTGCGCCCGCCTGGTCGGACTCGCTGTCGTCAATGAAATAGAGGTAGCGTGCATCCGGACCCAGCACCTCGCGATACGACCGTTGCAGAAGCGCGGCAATCTCGGATTCAAACGCCTGCGTCACCTCGATGCAGGGCTTGAGGGCAACAGGAGGGGTGCCGCGCGGAGACGGCCGCGGAGCGCCTGCTTCCGGGGAACGTCCGCTCGGAACGGGCCTTCTCGGGTCACGCGGAGGCGATCCGTGCCCGAAGGGGAGATGTCGGGGAAGCGGAGCGCCGGGTCTACCCATCGGCATCACGTAGATCGATGAGAAAAGCACGTGATGATCAAACCAGGTCTGCGGGGTCACGGGCGCTCGTGCGGGCAGGGTTCCAGCCCCCGCGCGGGCGACCGGCACCGGCGTGAAGCGTTCGAGAGGAACGCGAAGGGGCGGAAACGGGTTTGCAGGTCCAAAAGGACGTGCGGTCGGGGCAATCTCTCCGACCTTGACCGTGGTCGCATCACGCGGTCCCAGCTTCGACGTCACGAGAGGATACGAGGCCGTGCCGCCAAAAAGAAAGGCGCCGGTCGCGCGACGCTCACTGACGCGCTCGCTCAGCATGGACGGGTACTCATATCGCTTGAGGAAGAACGACTGCGCCGCCTCGTCCGGGACCTCGGGCAGTGGAAAACCAAGACTGCGAATGGCTGTCAGGCGAATGTTCGTGATATCGGCTTCCGGAGTGTCCACCAGAGGCTTCTCCACTTCAAGTCGAACGCCACTGGCAGGCAGGTCTCGGTGGGGATCGAACCAGGCAAGCTGGTAGTGCAATGCCGGGTCCGGTCGCCAGCGACTTCTCATGGAGCGCCAGCGCGTCTCCTGCACTTCGGTGAGAAGGTCACCGTTAAAGCCCCCCAGGCAAAGCACACGACCGCGCCAGACCACCGCGCGCAGGCCATCACAGGCAGTCTCAAGGTCTCCGGCCCGCAACCAGTCCTTCGCCTTTGTGTCATACATTTCGACGCGCCCTACATACAGCTTCACGTCGTCGACAATGTTCCAACCGCCAAGCACGAGAATGCGGCGACCAAGACGCACTGCTGTAAAGTTGCGACGGGCCTCGGCGAGGTTGGCCAGTTTCTTCCATCGCGCCCCTTCCAGACACCAGGTCTCGTTCGATCCTTCCCCTGCCGCGGTCTCTCCCCCCATGGCATAGAGATGACCGTTGCACGCAACCAGTGCAAGACGGTCACGCGCAGCCGGGAGGTCGGGCTGGCGACTCCACGCCCCGTGCCTCGGATCATATGCAAAAACGGCCGCGGTCCGCCCGTGTTTGTTGGAACCTCCGGCCAGGTAGATCACGCCGTTCAAGACCGCGAGGCCAAAGCGCGCACGGGTAAACGGCATGTTCGCGCAGGTCGACCAGCGATGCGTACGAAGGTCGAACGCGTCGACCGTATTGAGATACTGGTTCTTGCAGATTCCACCATACACCAGGATCTGGTGGCCGACCACAACGGCGCCGTGTCCGTAACGAGCGTGCGGCATCGGCGGCAAACTGCGGAACTCTCGGGTGTACGGGTTGAACATCCAGACCGTGGACGTAGCCCCGGCGTCGTTGTTTCCCCCCAGATAGTAGATTCGATCATGCCACTCCACCGCCGCGGCGTTACTGCGAGGCGAAGGCATCCAGGCCGCGGAGGACGTCTCCACGCGAAGGGGGTACGGGGCCGCGGCAAGTGAAGCGGCACAGCCCAGAACGGCAAGCAGGGTGAAAACAATTGACTTGAACACGGCCGGGCATTCGGCAGTCACAAGGCACGTCCTTCCTTCACATGAACCTCGAAAAATAAAGCAGATCCGCACAAAGTACGGGTCTCCTTCACGCCGGCACGCGCCCCCGAGGCCAGGCCGGGCGAGCCAAAAAGCGACTCGTGCACGAGGCGACGGATGCACGTCACTCCTCATGTGATGGAGCGCACGCCACAAACAAGAACGTCGAGATGACCTCGAAAGTTCACCCGTGCACGGTGTTCGAATCCTGCATTCCGGGGGAATGAAAAGACGGGGCCAGCCCGCCTCACTGCGGCTCCCCGGCGTTCTCCGAGAGGGAGTCCCCGGATGACCGGACCAGATCGCAAGGAGACAGACCCATGACTCAGTCTGCGTTGACAGCCACTGCCACGCCCTACCACGACCTTCCCCAGCACGCCACGATCGAGTCGCTGCACTTCGACG
>JAJXVI010000695.1 GCA_021782195.1 bacterium
GAAGATTGCCGACGAACTGACCCGCAACGGGAAGGTGATTCGCCCGTACATCGGCGTGCTCATGGGTCGGGTGACCAACGACGTTGCACGGTTTGTCCATCTGCCGAAGACCTGCGGCGTCATTGTCGACCAGGTGCTACCGAACAGTCCGGCCCAGAAGGCCGGGCTCAGTCGCGGTGACGTCATCATCGAAGTTAACGGTCATCCCGTAAACAGTGCACGCAGCATGCAGGAACTGATCCGCTCACACAAGATCGGCGACTCCGTGTCGCTTCGAGTCTGGAGCAATCGACACTTGAACACAGTTCGCCTCCGTGTGGAGGAAATGCCCGAGGGTTGAAGTGTTTCGACCCGACCCACCCCGTGGCACAGTGCAGACTGGCGCGACGGAACCGGTGAGGTTGACTACCTCCCAACCTCATCGGTAGCAACCCCGAGTTCCCTGAACTCATCAGCGCGGATACAACCATTGAAGCCGCGTCGCAAACCGACAGAGCAGACGGACGTGTCGCGTTGACCCGGACCCGGCTCACAGTACCTCCAGTCATACTCCTCCAGGCGGGGGAGACAGATACGGTAAACTCGTTGGCGCAGTCGAACGGCACCCTCTCTCCCCTCGACTGCGCCTTTCATTTTCCAGCCTTCGCCAGTACCGGATGCCGTGCAAAGACACTATCGAGACCCTGCAACCAGGCACCCTCGGCTTCAAACATGACTCTTTCAAGTCTACATATAGACAGAAGACTGCTATGTCGTGATACGGGATTGTCATGAGCATTGAGAGCGTGCTATCGCCCAGTCAGCCGGTTCCACCATGCGTCCCCAGGGCCGCGGGTGCCAGCGTTGCCACAACGTCGACGACGACGCAAGCGCCTCAGTCGAGCAAGGCACCCGCCGGTGACCACGCCGTACTGACGGCGTCAGCGAAAAGTGTGAACCCGTACGAGGGGCAGTATCAGGCAACGCACGTCTCGGTCGACCGCTGGAAGCACGGCCCGAATGATTGCCTGGAAAACATCCTTCTCCACCAGGGCTTCACGCGCAAACAGATTTACGAGAAGACGAACGGCCAGACTCTCCTTGAGCGCACGGCGCAGGCAAACGGGCTGCGCGATCCAAACCTGTTGCAATCCGGTCGCTCGCTCGTGGTCCCCACGGAGCATCCCCCGCAGGGTAAGGAACACGCCGGCCCGAAGGGAGCCCACGGCGGGGAGCATACGCCTCAATCCGCCAACCACGACACGCCCGAGCCTCACGGACATCCCTCCGGACCATCCTTCAACCGGCCAGCCCAAATGCAGTGTCCTCCATCGCGTATGCAGCCTTCCGCCACGCAGATGCGACCGCAGTATCCTCAGACCGCACAGTCAGCTCAGATGGTCTACGTTCCGGGAGGCGGTGGGCGAATGATGCCTGCCAGCATGCTCCCCGCAGGTCTGCCTGCCGCGCTGGTCGCACAGCAACAGATCGCGCCTTCCCCTCGCTACGCTCCAGCTTTCTATCCGCAGGCAATGATGTGGCCTGGCGGATCAATACCCGTACCGTCAACGTCGAACTGGCCCGCCCAGAACAGCCAGGTTCCTTCGAGTGACGAAGATGCCCCGACGCCCACACCGCCCGAGGTCGAGACGGAACCCGCCGACCAGAAGATCCTGCGTGCAAATCTAGAGGCCCAGAGAGAACAGTCTCGCGCCCCGGAAACGGCTGCCTTTACGCGCACATACCAGCAGAACTTCGCACGGTGGTCAGCTGACTGCGGTTCCAAAGGCACGCTAACGCTACACGACCTCAACCATCTCCTCGAGCATCCTCCTCAAGATCGCCAACAGCAGCAGGTGCTCCGCGCAATGCGCGACTACGCTGCAACCACGGGCACAAAAGACCCGGCCCGTTTCACCGCCTCAGGGGCAACCGTCCCTGGAGAGTCGGGAGATAAAAATCTCTCCATACCTCAACTCTGTACAAAAACACCGGTCGGCGACAGCTTCCGAAATCTCAGGAGCTTTGACGCCTTTCAGTCCACCATGAACCAGAACTTCGCTTCCTGGGACCACATGAGTGGTGGCAAGGGATACCTTACCGAGTCTGATGTCGACCACCTGATGCAGAACCCCCACATCACGGGTGACGCGGCAGCCGCACTTGCCACCCTTAAGAGCGCCGAGTTCAGCGTCAACAACCAGATGGGGAAAGAACTGACAATCACGCGGAACAGTTTTACCATGCACGATGGAACTCGCGGCACCGGCCAGGGCAAGGCCGGTTTCACCGCGACCAGCGCCCAGGAATATCCCATGTTGGGCGGATGTTTCCGCCGGGCCCAGAAGAGTCTGCAGAGCACCTCACCGGCACTATTTGCAGCACCTGATGGCCTGCCTCACCCATCAGGCCCCAAGCAGGGCGACATCGGAGACTGCTATTTCATCTCTGCCGCGAGTGCGCTGGCCAGTCAGAATCCGCAAGCCATCAAGAACATGATTCACGACAACGGGAATGGTACCTACACCGTGAATTTCCCCGGCGGAAACGGACCGCAG
>JAJXVI010000696.1 GCA_021782195.1 bacterium
CCTTGCGCGGACGCTCCTCCGCCCCCCGCTAACGCTCCGTCCCCCCCCGCTAACGCTCCGCCGCCTTGCGCGGCCGCTCCTCCGCCCCCGGCGAAGGGCGCCGAGGCGTGAGTTGCGCGACGAATGCGTCCGCGGTCACGTCGCTTCCGGACGGGCCGCTCCTGTTCAGGCGCGTGGAAGCGTTTGCGGAGCGATATCGCGCGCACCCGTTGTTTACGTTTCTTGCCGGGAATGCTCAGCGGGTCTACCTCGTGGGGGGGAGCGTGCGTGACCTCCTGCTCGACCGACCGATCCACGATCTCGACTTTGTGGTTGCGCGCGGCGCTTTCAAGCTCGCTCAGGACGTGGCGGCGCGGTTCGGGGGGACGCTCGTGCCGCTCGACGTCGAGCGGGGGATCGCGCGCGTGGGCTGGTCTCGCGACGCCGTCCCCGATGGAGACGCGCTGTGGAAGGGGGCGCTTGACTTTGCCGACTTCCAGGCTTCCACGCTGGAGGACGACCTCGGGAGTCGTGACCTCACGGTGAACGCGATGGCGATCGACGTTGCGGCGCTCTGTGATGCGACTTCCGCCGAGCCCCAGCGCGGGGGTGTCGAGTCGCTGCTTCGCGATCCCGTGGACGGTTGCGCCGACCTTTGCGCGGGGCTCGTGCGCTGTCCGCGCGTGACGGTGCTCGATGAGGATCCCCTGCGGGTGTTGCGCGTGGTTCGCTTTATGTGTGCGCTCGGGTTCGAGGTGGAGGCTTCCACGCTGGCGGCACTGCGGGGACGGGTTGCGCGACTGTCCGCCGTGGCGGGCGAGCGGGTGCGCGACGAATTCTTCAAGATCCTGGGAAGCAATCGTGCCGCGGACGGCTGCGTGCTGCTCGATGCCGTCGGGGCGCTCGCGGTGCTGTTCCCCGAACTTGAATCGCTGAGGGGGCTTGTGCAGGGCGGCTTCCATCACGTGGATGCGTTTGAGCATTCAATGCTGACGTTGCGCGCGATTGACCAGGACGCGATTCCGACCGGCTGCCGGGGGCTGCCCGATCCGTCCGCGCTGTTTACGTGGCTGGATGCGGAGTCGGGGGGGACGCGTCGCACGCGTCTGCAAAGCCTGCGGCTGGCGGCGTTGCTGCACGACGTCGGGAAGTCCTTGACGCGCCATCTGTCATCCGACGGGTGCGGGGTGTCGTATGAAGGACACGCGGAAGCCGGTGTCGCGCTGGCCGAGTCGGTGTGCGAGCGGTTGAGGCTCTCCGTGCGGGAGCGCACACTGATTGCGGGAGCGGTGCGTCACCACCTGGTGCCGCTCGAGATGCCGCCGGGGACGCTTGCGCCGCGCACCATGCGCCGCTACTTTGCGGAGGTGGGCGAGGGAGGTGTGGAGACGCTGCTGTTGGCGCTTGCGGATAGCGCGGCGGCGCGAGGACCGAAGAACACGCCCGCCGCGCGCCGTGCGCTGGAGGAGCGGGTGCGGGCACTGCTGACCTGGCGCTTTGGCAAGGCTGTTGCGGGTTGCGTCCCGCTGGTGGACGGGCGGACCGTGTGTCGGGTCATGCAATGTCGGCCGGGGCCCGTGGTTGGCGAGTGGCTTGACCGGCTGGCCGACGAGCAGGCAGACGGGACCGTCACGACCCGTGATGAGGCGGTGGCCTGGCTGGAGTTGCAGCGCGAGAAGGCTGACTGACGGGGAAGCGGTCGACGTGAGCGGGTCAGGAGATGCCCTGGGTGAGGCGCACGCGCGTACAGGCGATGGAGAGCAGGAGCAGAAACGCCACGGTGCACGGGAGGCCGGGTTCGGGGAGCACCACGTTGTACTGGAGCTGGCTGAGGAGCAGGGCATGGTCGGAGCTTGACATGCTGACCGCGATCTCGTTGAACGTAATGCCGGTGAACCCGTAGATGTCGGCTGTTGCTGACTGGCCGCTCGGTGCGCTGAACGTTTCGACCGTCGTTCCGTTGAGCAGTGCGGTGATGGTGGCGGTGCCGGATTGGGAGGCCATGGCGAAGTCGGCGGCGACCTGGTTCTGCGTGAAGTAGATTGCGAAGTTGGGGCTGTAAGGGACGTACTGGATGAAGTTGCCGATGTTCGCGCTGCCCATGTTGGGGTAACCCGTGGCGGGAGAGTAGTATGCACTGGTGAAGTTCACGCCGTAGGCCGCGTACTGGTTGGTGACCGACGTGTTCATGGCCAGCACGACTTCAGTGAAGTTGAGGGTCGTGCCGGCATTGTTCAGGAACTGGCTGGCCTGGCTGATGACGGCGGCGCGTGCGCGCTGAGCGAAGGCGAGCAGCAACAGGAGCGTGCAGAACGCGCGGCATGCGTATCGTGTTGCGGGTCGAATCATGGCATTCCTTTCATGTCTGTCGTCCTCGCCGTGTCGGCAGATGCACGGGTGCGATGCGGTAATGAGGATTTTCCTCAAAGGGTCTTGCGTGGTCTTTCGAGACACGCGGTCAGAGGAGTCTTGATCTTTGCTTTTGCTGGAAAGGCGAGCTTCCTGCGCGTGCCAGGAGCGAGAACAGTCCGACGATGAGGAGTA
>JAJXVI010000697.1 GCA_021782195.1 bacterium
GGACGGTCACCGGCCTCGTCGGCGGTTCGTTCGAAGAGCCGGGGAATCGTGCGAATCTCGGACTGTTTTTCCCACTCGAGCAGCGCTTTCTGCGGCGCGCATCCCACAGATATGGACATGGAGTCACCCCCTGGTCGTCGATGGCGTCGACCCGTATCCGGTCCTCGCGGAGGACACTTTGCGCAGCAGGGCGCTGCGGTACGGACGTCAGTCGACTCGTGTCCAGCCATATTAGCAGGGGGTGCGCACATGTCCTCTATGTTGCGGGTACGCTGCGGTCGGCCCCGCGCGCAGGGTGGAGCCGACACAAGACAGAAGAAGCCCGCATGCTGCAAGATTCCAGGCTCGACCCCCCTCAAGGCGCCGACGGCGCAGCCGGCACTGACGCCATCCCGGACGTCCGCGCCTCGCGCCTCGAACTCGGGCGAACGGGGGTTGACGTATCGCGTCTGTGTCTGGGGTTGGGGAGTTCCGGAAACGGGTCGACGTCGATGCAGGGAAGACTGCCGCATGCGGAGGTCGCCGCGTTTCTCCTGGCGGCATACGCGGAAGGGGTTACCTGGTGGGACACGTCCGACGATTACGGCAGTCATCCCCACATTCGTGAAGCACTGCGGCACGTGGGCCGCGACAGGATACAGATCACCACGAAGAGTCACGCGGCGGACGGTGTGACCTTGCGCCATAGCCTCGCTTCGAGCCTGCGCGAACTCGGCACTCCCTACGTCGACGTGTTCCTGCTCCACGAAATCGACTCGCCGGAAGACCTCGAGCGACGCGCCTGCGCGATTGAAGAACTTCGTGTGCTGAAACACGAGGGACTGGTGCGTGCCGTTGGTCTTTCCACGCACAACATCGACGCGCTCGAGGTGGCTGCGGAGGACCCTCGTTTCGACGTGCTGATGACGAACTACAATGTTGCCACCGTCCACATGGACGCGGACCCCGTCGACTATGCTCGGGCGCTTCGCCGTGCCGTGCGGTGCGGCCAGGGCGTTGCACTGATGAAGACCCTGGGGGAGGGCGTGCTCGCAGACCGGTATGATGAGGCTGTCCTCCACAACCTCTCCCTGCCGTTTGCGCACGGCGTTCTGCTTGGCATACGTTCCCTTGAGGAGACAGTACGCGCGTGTGGCGTCTGGCGACGCTTTCGCGGGGACGGTGCCGGTCATTCTCCGTGCTGAGTCGGCTTTTCCGATGCGTGTTGTCTGACGGCGGAGAGGGATGCGAGGAGGTCTCCGATTGTCCGCCGCGTCCTACGTCTTCCCGCGCGCTCCCGCGGTTTGCGCCGGTTGTGGCGAGGGGGAGCGCTTCCTTGTGCGGTGCGGAGGAGATGCCGCGTACACCGAGAAAGCGTGAGTCCACAGCGTCATGAGCGATTTTGAATCGATAGCTCGCCGAGAGTTTGCTCAGGGAAATCCGGATGGTGCACTGGCAGTCATTCGGCAGGCTCGTGAGGCCGTAAGCGAGGTGTCGGGCGCCGACCCGGACCTCGTGATCGGGTTTCTCGAGCGGATCGCGCGTTGCTGCGATGAGGGGGGGGCGCTTGACGACGCCAGTGTTGCTCTCGACGAAGCGCTCTCGATGATGCGCACGGTGTATCCCGAAACCCACTCGGAAGTGCAGCGTCTGCTGGAGATGTTTCTGAACACCGCTGTGCGCCGTCGGCATCCGGAAGACGTGGAGCGAGGCTTCGACGAGCTCATTGCCGCGCGCCGGGCTCAATACGGGGCTGACCACGTGGTGACGCTCGCAGCCACTTTTCGAGCGGGATCCGTGTTTCTTGACCTCGGATGCCATCTCGACCGCGCCGAGGTGTTGCTGCGCGACACCCTGGCACGCCGTGAACGTCTGCTCGGGGTGGGCAATCCGCTGGTTGCGCAGTCTCGAGCTCGCCTTGGCGAGGTGTGTGAGGCGTTGGGACGCCTGGACGAGGCCACGTCGCTGTACGAACAGGCGCGTGCCGATCTCCAGAAGCTGTTCGGGGAAACGCACGCCCAGGTGAAGGCGGTGACGCGTCTGCTGGAGCGTCTTCTGCCCCCGCCGGTCGTCCCTGAAGCGGAGCTTGCGGCGGAAGTTTCTTCGGACAGCGCGGATCTGGAGGCGCTGGAGCGGTTGATCGCGGAAGAGTCCGCGGACGCTCCGGTGGCGGAGGCCGAGTCCGCGGCGGAGATGGCGCACGTCGTCGCGGCAGAGGAGCCTGCGGCGGAAGCCGAGCACGTCCCCGAGGCTGAGCCTGCGGTCGAGGTTTCTTCGGAGAGCGCGGATCTGGAGGCGCTGTCGCGGTTGATCGCGGAAGAGTCCGCGGACGCTTCAGTGCTGGAGGCTGAGCCTTCGGCGGAAGCGGAGCGCGTCCCCGAGGCCGAGCCTGCGGCGGAAGCGGAGCCCGCGGCGGAAGCGGAGCCCGCGGCGGAGGCGGAGCGCGTCCCCGCGGCCGAGCCTGCGGCGGAAGCGGAGCCCGCGGCGGAGGCGGAGCGCGTCCCCGCGGCCGAGCCTGCGGCGAAAGCGGAGCCCGCGG
>JAJXVI010000698.1 GCA_021782195.1 bacterium
AGGTTCATGCGCACCTCACCAAACACCTCGAAAAGGTCGGGACCCGTCGCAGACGCATCTTCAGGTGGCGCGACCGGGTCCGCTTTGCTCGCAGGGGGCGGATTTGCGGCTTCTGTGGGAGCCTCCCGCAACCTCGGGCGCATGTGCGTGTAGAGCTGGCGTGAGGCGACGCAAAATTCAGCCAGTCGATCGGCCACGGCTTCCTGTTGGGCTGGCGCGACTAGATTGACCGCGTGCAGTCTGGACAGGATGACGTCGCGAATGGCCTGCTCCTGCTCCATCAGGCTCTGTGGGGATTCAAGCTCTCGCATGGGAGGCCACCTCTTTACATTCTCCGCCGACATTTCGGGACCGTTTGCGGCGAGGCCGGACACAGGGTACCGCTTCCTCGCACATCGTGCGATCCCTGCAATGTTGACGCTATGCGGGGACCCCTGCGCCTGAGCCTGCTGGCCCGGTGGGGGCGCGTCGTGGACGTTGTGCCGGCGTCCTGGTGCGGGGTGAGGGAGCCCCGCCCGCTGACTGACCCTGGGACGCTTCTCACTTTGAGCTCGGGTCGCTCTCGGGCAGAGGCGCAAGAACAATAAAACGCGTCACGTTGTCCTGGAGATAGAAACGTGACGCGCGGCTGGCCAGTGACAAACCACCAGCAAATGGGAGGCGAACAGCCAGTCGACCCTCTGCAGAATGGAGGGAACCACAGACAATGTCATCGAGACGTGCTTGTCACCACTGTCACAGGCTTCGATACGCCCTTGCCTCAGCTTCCCATCGAGATGAGAAGCCGTTTGGCAGGCGTACAGCCTTCTGGCTCACTGAGAAGCAGAGGCCGCTGGTGATTCTTCGAACCGACGAAGAGGCGCAGAGAAAACCTGTTACGTGCGAAGGGAGAAGGCCCGGGACCATCCTGAGCCGTGGTCCCGGCACCCTAGAAAAGCGAGCCGATCGCGCTGCCGATTGAGCTCACGCCGCTGCCAATTGCACTGCCCAGCGCGCTGACGCCACTGCCGATTGCACTGCCGAGCGCACTGCCGATTCCCATGCCGAGTCCGGCGCCGAGGCCAGCACCCAGCATACTGCCGAACCCACTGCCTCCGTAGGAGCCCATACCCCCGAACATGCCGCCTCCGCCGTTCACGGCCATCTCACTGCTCAGTGCGTCTTGCTGCAGGCACTCGGAAACCAGCGCGTTCATTCCGCCCGCTGTGCCGAGGTTGCCCAGGCCGTCAAGATTGCCCAGGGCGCTCATTGTTCCTCCGATGGAACCCATGCCCATTCCCTGACCACTGAGTGCCATCTGGCCGATCATCTGGCTCTGACCGCCGAAGTTGGCGGAAGAAAGCGCCGAACACTCCTGGAAGGGACCCATTGCGCCGCTCATTCCGGAGTACATTTCACCGCGGCCCTCGTGGCAGTGGTGATGCTCGTGGCACTCGCCCATCTGCGGGCCGTCGCCAAGACCGGGCATGCCGCCATCGATGGGAGCCATCTGCCCGAAGTTCATGAAGGAAATGTTGTTCATCTGAGCCATTGGCTGTTGCCTCCATCCTGATATCGCACGCGACTATCGTTTCTGCGTCACGTGACTTTGTCTGCCTCGGTTATCCTATCACGCACGATGTCTCTTCTGGAAAGAGAACAAGATGTAAACGATGTTAACATTTCGTGATTGACACGTCTACGAATCTTCCAGGATCACGGTGTCTCCACGGCTGCCGAGCCCTGACCCCAGTGCGTGCATGGCTTTCTGGATGTTGAGGGTGGCGTCTACAATGACGCTCCACCCCTGGTTCATGTCCTGGGCACGTGCGGTCTCGTGATACCCCAGAATTGCGTCAAGCCCCTCAAGTGTCTGGTCGTACCCCGCCAGTACCTGCTCCGCAAGCATCTTACCTCCCTCGTCGCCTGCGAGCTGGGCCTCGATGGTGGCCAGGTGGTTGTGAAGACGCTCGCGGGTGGCAGCGACCTGCTGGCGCACTTCGAATACCGTCGAGTACCAGGCTGCGATGTCGAGCGTACCTCGTGCCACGGCATCGCAGGCCTCGTAGACTGCGAGGTAGTTGCGTGGAACCATGACACGCCCCATACTCTCCTGTGCCGCGCGTGCACGAGCCGACTGGATGGTCTCGTAGTAATCGATAAGGACGTGCATCACGTTGCGCAGGTGCGTTCGGTGCTCGTCAATCGTGCCGAGGTCACGCTGGAGGAACGCCTCTTCCAGGTCGGTCAGGTGGGTTGTGATTTGGTCGTAGAGGAATCGGACGCGTGCCGCAAGCTCGGCAATTGCTCCACCGGTCTGCGCGTAGCGTTCGAGGTCTTTCAGACGCAGTTCCACTTTGTCGCGCATGCCGTGCATCGCTGCGACGGCGGTCTCGGCCGGTTGCTCCTCGGCAAGCGAGCGATCGATAGACTCGAATACGGCTTCAAGCTGGGCGGAGCGCCTGGTGGGAGCAGATTCTTCCGCGCTGGTATCCGACTGGACTTCTGCGCGCAGGGCAGACAGCAGGTCATTGGACT
>JAJXVI010000699.1 GCA_021782195.1 bacterium
GCGACCAGCCCGCCGTGGTCATCGCGGGAAGGTCTCAGGCTTCCGAGCGCACAGGCTCCCTGCGCCACCGCCCCCCCGAGCACCAACAGTATCAGGAAACCTCGTAGATATCGCGTCACTGAAACTCCTTTCAATCAGGGCAAAAACACAGCACACCGTTCTCCATCATCGCGGCGTACGTGGCACACCCCGAAGTGCAGGCCGTTTTCAGGCACTGAATCGGAACGCTGCTTCGAGAGAGGACCGCCTGATCCTCGTCCTGAAGAAACCTTTATGTAAACTTGATGAGACCCGTCCGCGCAACACGTCCGCGCAACACGTCCCCGCAACACGTCCCCCGCAACACGCACGCGCGAAGCGTCCCCCGCAACACGCACGCGCGAAGCGGTCGCGCGAGAGGTGCACCCACTGCCGGGGCTCGGACGCGCCTACAGGGTCAGGACGAAGTCCTCCACCAGCACCCCTGGAAGTCTCGTACTCGCGGTAGAGCGCTGTTCGTAGGTGCTCGAATCCAACAGCAGATCGCGCTCGGCCGTAAGGGCCAGCAGACGATTCCCGAGCAGCCGGTAGATGCTTTCGTCAAAGCGCATCGCACGAACCGGCGCGACGATGCGGCCGTGCTCCACCCAGAACGTGGCATAGCGGGTCATGCCCGTGATTCGACCGGCAGCACGGTCTGAAAAGTTCGTGTACCAGAGGTTGTTGACGTAGAGGCCCGTACCCAACGCCTCCAACACGTTCTCTCGCGCAAGCGATCCTCCGGCCATGTCGAGAGATTCGGGCAGTTCTTCCTCTCCCGCGCCGTTGTTTTCCAGGCCATACTCCTGTGCGGACCGAGGTGAAATCAGGCTCCCCGCGTAGAGTCCGTGCTCGATCAAGGGCACTTTCGGAGGTTTGAGAAAACCGTCGTCGCCAAATCCTGGACCGGACCCGTCCTGTGCATTCTCCCACAGCGAGACGCCCGGATGGAGGTGTTCAAGGCCGTCCGACAGTCGAACCAGGGGTGACTGACGGGTTCGCAGGTCTTTCAAGCCGAAACCGCCCCAGGCAAGCGTTCCGAGAATCTCGTCAAGCGCAACCGGAGAAAGGTATGCGCGATATGAGCCGGGGTCGATGGTGCGCGACGGCGTCGCAAGGTGCCCCAACTGTTCACGCGCGGCGGCCATCTTCTCTCGGAAGAGGTCGCTGTTCCAGGCAAAGTCGGCATAACTGCTGCGAACCGCACGGTCGGACTCGCGATACAGGCTCCACCCAAAATCGTGGCTGAATGAACGAAACCAGTTCCGATGACCGAAACTGCTGGCAAATCCGCGAACAATCCCTCCGATGGCCAGAATCCCGACGAGATCCAATCCCTTCCCAGCAGACAGGATCTCGTCAATCACGACCGGAGCAGGCGTGGGCGAGGCCTCGGACACGCGCGTTGAGTCAGACGGGACCTCGTTGTAGAGCAGGTACGGATCCTCTGGCACCAGGGGCAGACGCGCACGCAGTTCGTCAAGGAGCTCTCGGACGCGCGCACGATCCGTCTCCGTGTCGCCGCTCATGGTGGTCTCCGCCACGCTGTGGCGCTTCCCCTGACACAGACGCAGGCTGAAATAGCCCTGTTTGACGTGCATCGACTGTCGGATCAGTCCGTGGTTGAAGCGTACGAAGTCGCTGTCCTCTCCGCGCCAGGAAGCAAGATAGACCTCATCGCCGCGAAGCAGGGCATCCAGACCGGCGCAAAGTCCAAAAAAATGCGCTTGCATCATTCGCCTCCAAACACCCGGACGCCGGAGAAGAGACAGGCGGGCGAGGCGTGTCCCACGCGAACCATCTGGTTGGGCTCTCCCTTGCCGCAATACGGAGTTCCCATCACCTCGAAGGTTGAAACGTCACCCACCATCTTCAAACTCCTCCAGAATTCCGATGACACGCCGCGATAGTTCGGAGTCTTCACCAGGTCGCCGAGCCTGCCGTCGACAATCAGACGACCCCATTCGCAACCAAACTGAAACTTGTTCCGCGAATCGTCGATCGACCAGCTTGTATTGGTCGAGAGATAGACCCCTCTTTCAACGGCTCGGATCATGTCGTCGAGGGTTGATTCGCCAGGCTCGAGATTCAGGTTGGCCATCCGGTCGATGGGGATGCGATTCCATCCGGAGGCTCGCGATACAGCGGCCCCGGCGATGCCGGCACGACACTGCGAGATATGTCCTCCGAGCGGTCGCAGCAAAACGCCGTCTTGAATGATGAAGGTGCGGCTCGCCGCAGTCCCGTCGTCGTCGTAGCCGTAACTCGCCAGTTGTTCCGTTCGCTCAGGGTCGCAGGTGACGTTCAGAAGCGCCGAACCATACTGGTAGCTCCCGAACATGTCAAGCGTCACGAAGCTGGTGCCCGCATAGTTGCGCTCGTCTCCAAGAATGCGATCCAGCTCGAGCGGGTGACCGATGGACTCGTGAATCTGCAGAATCATCTGGTCCGGTGCAAGCAGCACGTCCATCGTATCTGACGGACAGTCCGGCGC
>JAJXVI010000700.1 GCA_021782195.1 bacterium
GGATGAGATGCTTTGCCGCGTACTGCTTGACCTCAGACGTGGAGTGGATTTCGCGGTCGAGTCTCATGCACCAGGGGCACCAGTCGGATCCCGTGAAGTCCATCAGGACCATTTTGTTCTGCTGCCGTGCCAGGTTGAGTGCGGCCTTGTAGTTCTGGGTCCACCCATCTCCCTGGGCGTTTGCCGTGGTCATCAGTGCACCAAAGACGACGGCGACGAGGGCGATGTACCCTGTCCAGCGACCGATCCTGTTCATGGTTTACGTTCTCCTTCTTGGATATGTACGTGCTCACGGGGCAACGCGTGGTTCCCTGCGATTGGATTTTCTCACCTGGCGTCACCCTTTGCCAGTGTCATTTGACCCGGACTGGCAGGCGCTTGTTTCATCTGGAATCCGAGCCGTGCGTCTATTCGTTTCTCCCCCGATGACGACCCTTCACAGCCGGTTGTTAACATGCCGGAAACGCGGACGGGGAGGTTGTGCGCTACGATAAGAAGGCTCGAAAGCGACGGCCGCGACGCTTGCGCCGCGGTACACGTAACGTGTTTGACAGGACCGGAGCCGGCTTTTGCCCGCCGTGAGAGGGTGTGTGCGTACTCCCCGAAAAAAGGTCTGCACGCGGGTGAGTGGAAGGATACGAAATGAAGATTAACGGTATTGCTCGCGGAGTACAACCCGCACCAGCAGCAGCACCTGCTGCGTCCAGCTCGCCCACGGCCCCGGCCGATCACGTCGACCTGGGCAAGTCTGACGTCGGTGCGGCCCAGACGAATGCGCTTCGGGCCATGGCCATGAATCGTCCTCATCCACCCGTCCAGGGCACGATGAGCGGAAGTGTCAACGGCGGGTACGTCGGGCTACTGTTCGATCGTCGCACGCAGAGTGTGCAGGGTTCGATTGGCGGACAGACGGTCTCGATTGCGACCGACGCTGCTGGAGATGCAATCGGTGGCACGGCCAACGGCTACCCCGTGCAGCTTGGGATGCAGTGGTCGCCAGACCACATCGATCTGAGCGGTGAGGCCAACGGAGCTCCGCTTCAGAGTTCGCTCGACTATCCGAGTGGCACCCTGGTCGGCACCAACGGCAACAACAGCTATCAGCTGAACTTCGACCTCGGAGGCGGTACGGCAAGCGGCGAGGCCGGCGGCCAGCCCGTGTCTCTTGCCTACGACGCGCCAAGCGGGCAGGTGACGGGGCAGATGAACGGTCAGCCCGTCAACATCAACATCGTCAACCGCGACTTCACCGACTTCCTGCAGAACTTCTTCCTGTTCCTGCCACACTGACCGACGTTTGTCGCCGACCGTTCCAGTAGAACCCTGGAGGTGCGGCCCGCAAGGCCACCCCTCCTGTGCTCGTGAGGTCTATCATTCTTCGCAAGCCGATTCCCCTGCGACCGGGAGACCGTGTTGCCGTGATAGCACCCTCGAGCCCGTTCGAGGTATCGCACCTCGAAAAAGGGCTTGACTGGTTGCGCTCCTGCGGTTATGAGCCGGTGCTCGGGCAGAATGTTTTTGCTCGCCACCGTTACCTCGCCGGCTCCGACTCGGAGCGCCTTGCCGACCTGCGCTGGGCACTGGCCGATCCCACGATTGCCGGAGTGATCTGTGCTCGGGGAGGATACGGTGCCATGCGCTTGCTTGAGCACCTTGACCCGTCCTCCTTGCAACACGTTGCCTGCAGGCCGTTCCTCGGTTTTTCAGACGTTACGGCCCTTCATCTGTGGTTGCAGCGAAACTGCGGCTGGGTGACCCTCCACGGTCCAATGGTTGGAACGCAGTTCGCGGGAGAAGGGTTTGATGAGGTCACGGCGGATTCGATGCGCGAGGCGCTCGCCGGTCGCGTGGGTGGAATCTCGGTGCCGGATTCCGTGGTTGTGCGCGGTGGCGTTGCGCGGGGCAGACTCGTGGGCGGAAATCTGGCACTCCTCTGCGCCAGTCTGGGCACGTCGTTTGAACCGCTGACCGACGACGCAATTCTTTTCCTTGAAGACATCTACGAGGCCCCGTATCGCGTGGATCGAATGCTCACGCAACTTCGCCTCTCCGGGCGATTGCACCGCGTGCGCGGCATCGTGGTGGGGGAGATGATTCGTTGCGAGCCTCCGGCCGGTGCAGACTACACCGTGGATGACGTCATTGCCGACCGCCTCGGTGATCTAGGGGTTCCGATGTTGACGCGCTTTCCCCTCAGTCACGGGCAGCCAAACCACACCGTAGCGCTCGGCCTCGAGTACGAACTGACGGCGGATCCCCCCGCCCTTTGCCCGCTCGAGCCGCTGACGCCCTGAAACACTGTGCGACTTTTTGGACGCAAGCCCCCCGAACCGTCCCTCCCGTCGCGCGAGATGCTGCTTCGAGAACTTGACCTGCTCCCCCACGACGCACGTCAGAAGCGCGCGTCGTTGCTGGGAACGTCCGCACGGAGCACTGCCCGAGGGGGCGCATCCCTGGCGCCTCTGCTTGGCGAACTGCTGGCGGGGGACGCGTACGAAGCCGGACTGGCTG
>JAJXVI010000701.1 GCA_021782195.1 bacterium
ACCTGATTGACTAAGTCGAACGAGTGCTTGACATCCGTGTTTTTCCCATGAACTGGCCGCTCGGGAGTGGCACCGACTTTCGTGGAGTCTACGATCGCAAGGAGGGGCGACTGCACGTTTTTGAGCGCACCGAGCACGGCCAGAAGAAGGCGCCGGCCGTCGTCGGCGCTCCTACCGATCCTCATTTTGCAGCGCTGGCCGGGCCAGCGGTCCATCAGAAATTGATCGATGACATCGATCTGCTGGAGGCGGTGGGGACTCACTTTGACGAACAGGCGTTTCACGAGGGACGCGTGACCCCAGCGTTCTTCGGGAGTGCCGTGACGAATTTTGGTGTGGAACTCTTTCTGGACCGCTTCGTTGCAATGGCTCCTGCCCCTGGCCCCCGTCTTACGGTGGACGGCCGCCTCTATCCCGTCGACGAGCCCTTCAGCGGGTTCATCTTCAAGATTCAGGCCAACATGGATCCTGCCCACCGTGACCGGATCGCATTTCTGCGCATCTGTTCGGGACACTTTGAGCGAGGCATGTCGGCTCAGCATGCGCGTCTCGGACGCACCCTCCGCCTCTCGCAGGCGCATCGCCTTTTTGGTCAGGAGAGAGTAGCCGCGGACGAGGGATGGCCCGGAGATATCATCGGCCTCGTGAGTCCAGGAAGCTTTGCCCTGGGCGATACCCTCTTCGCGGGCGATCCGGTCGAATTCGAGCCGATTCCGCGATTTGCGCCGGAATTTTTTGCATTGCTACGTGTGGAGAACCCTTCGCAACGCGACCCCTTCCTCAAGGGGGTGAGCCAGTTGATGGAAGAAGGCGCGGTACAGGTCCTCTATCGCAAGGCCGATGACATTCGTGAACCTGTTCTGGCTGCCCAGGGCCCCCTGCAGTTTGAGGTCGTGCAGTACCGTCTGGAGACGGAATACCGTGTGGCCACGCGGCTCGAGCGCCTTCCGTACAGTGCGGCGCGCTGGGTCGTCGGTGGCGGGCGTCCGTTCAGCGACCTCAAACTTCCACTTGATGGTCGAACCTATATCGACAGGCACGGTCACCTGGTTGTGCTGGTGGAGACGGCCTGGAGTCTTGACCGGCTGATCGGGAACAATCCGGACTTTCATTTCCAGGCAACCTCACCTGGTGGAACGTCGGCGTCGGGCGTCACGGCGTTCTCCTGATCGCATCGGGAATCGCGCGGCCTGGCGCGATCCTGATCGGTCTCGGAATCCGGTGAGTGGGACTCGCCAGGAGGTTGCTCGATCTATCCTCCAATGCAGGACATCGTGCGTTCTGGCGGAGTGAAGTCCGGCTCGTTGATGCGATGGCCCTTTTCCTTGCCCATGACGATGGTCATCAGCAGTGCGCGCAGTTCAGCATCGCTTGCCCCTGACCGCATCGGTGTCTTGATGTCATGTTCTTGAAGTGAAAACAGGCAGGTCTTGATTTTTCCGTCAGCGGTAACGCGCAATCGATTGCACTGGCCGCAGAATGGCATGGTGACTGGAGCGACGATCCCGATTTCACCCGGGTTGCCGTCCGCGAAACCGTAGCGAAGCGCAGTCTCGCCAGTCTGACGGGCCGGCAGGCGAACCAACGGGTAGCGGCTCTGGATGCGCGCCAGGATTTCCTGTCCCCCGACAACGAGGGAGCGGTCCCACGCGCGTGCGCTGTCAAGCGGCATGAACTCGATGAACCGCACGGTGTGACCGGTCTTGCGTGCAAAGCTCGCGAAATCGACCAGTTCATCCTCGTTTTGATGGCGAACAGCCACGCAGTTGATCTTGAGGGGCGCAAACCCTTCAGATGACGCGGCTTCTATCGCGTTGAGCACGGTTGGCAACCCGTCGACCCCCGTCATGGCGTGGAAGCGGTCGCGCTGAAGTGAGTCGAGGCTGATGTTTAAACGTTGGAGGCCTGCGCGGTGCAACCGAGAAAGATGGGCCTGCAAAAAGTGGCCATTTGTGGTCATGGCCAGGTCTTGCAGGCCGGGCAACCTCGCCAGGCCTGCGACCAGGTCGGTGGTGTCGCGTCTCACAAGGGGCTCGCCCCCACTCAGGCGCACCTTCTGCACGCCCAGTGGCAGGCACAGAGTCACCAGTCGGACGATCTCTTCGAAACTGAGAATGTCACGCTGAGGACGGGGCACGTATCCTGCAGGCATGCAGTATGAACAGCGGAAGTTGCAACGGTCCGTGACCGAGATGCGCAGATCCCGGATCACGCGACCAAATCGATCTGTAAGCGTGTACATGGCGAGGCGCTCCAATTATAGTCGCTGTGAAGCCCCTTGCCAAGGGTGACACGGACGGCCGACAGGTCGAGCCGCCACGTAAAAATTCCCTCGCGTACGCCGCCGATGCGTGGCAACCTCGCGGGCCAACTGCCGAAAACAGGCTCAGAGACCGGGGCCATTGCGCCGCTCCCGTCAGGTCTTCGGATGCAGGGAAACCACCTGTTCGTCAGCCTCATCGACGGTCTCCAACGTGGCGGGGCGCAGCGTCAGCACCGGACACGGAGC
>JAJXVI010000702.1 GCA_021782195.1 bacterium
CAGCGAGAGCGCGGCTACCCAGAGTGCCGCAAATGAGAGCGCGGAGCCCGAACCGCCGCTCCCCGCGGATCCACAGCCCGCAAGAATGAGACCGGTCACCGCGCTGATTGCGACAATGACAGTTGCACGAACGACAGTCTGCTGCCGAACACGGCGTGTGACCGCACGAACGACTGTACCCCAACGGACTATCATGGACGTCAATTCCCTCCTGATGCGCTCGCACAGCACGGGTCAATCCCGATCACCGCGCCAGTCTGGCATACCGGATGCCCACTCCTGAACTTGCCTGTCGTTCAATGTACTGATCGACTTTTCCCCCAGGCTTCACGATGAGTTATCTGCAGTCTCCTCTCGATCCCGGGCGACCAACGCCCCTGGGGCGTGCGACAGTGGTTGCCCCCGAGGAAGAGAGGGAGGAAGGAACGAGGCAAACCGGATGCGGGGATGGCGCGGGCACGCACGCCTGTTCAACAGATGCGCACGAGGCAGTGCAGGGGTCGGACAGGCAAGATGGAACGTTCTCCTTGTGGCAGGAATCCCTCGCAACTCCGACTCGTCTGGAATGGCAGCAGTCACACCGCCTGACTCAACGCTTTCACCTGGCACGAGCATGACGACGCCGGCCAGTGATGCGCGTGAACCCAGACCGAGTCTTTCCGGCCCGGAAATCGTGAGCCTGCTCGAACACGCCGGGCTCTTCTTTCAGGTTGCGGTCAGCGGTCTGCGCAATGACGTCATCGAGGGGGAAGAAGTGTGGCCGGGCGTGTGCGTTCGTGACGTCGTGGCACATCTTGCAATCTGGCAGCAGTTGTTCCTGCAAACCGCCGAAGCCTTGCTGGGCCGGGACGGTGCGGGCGCGGACGGCACGCACCCGATGCCCGGAGAGTGGGGGCCGTGCCAGCTCTCGGTTTCGGACACAACGTTCCGTCCAGAGGAGGATGCAGCTCACCTCGCGACAGGATGGCACGCCCGTGAACTTGCCAGGCGCCAATCCGGCGCCGTGGGAACGGTGTTCGTGGAGTTCGACCGCGCGCACACCCGCCTGCTCAAGGTGGCCCGCCGGGTCAAGCCTCGCAGTCTTGTCCACGTGGGATCGTGGCCAAACGGAGGCTCCGGGTCTCTGGCCGACCTTCTCGTGCTGGCGGCAACGCACACGCAGATACATTCCCAGGGGATTCGCGAGTGGCGGGTCCGGCGCGCACCGTGAAGGTCCCCGCACGCGTCCCCGCCAGCAACAACCCCAGGCCGTCCGCGCGTTGACGCCGGTCGCACGCAAGCGGCGAGCCGGTCGCGAAGGAACGGGCTGCGCCTTCAGTGCACCGAGCAGGCCAGGATTACACCGACCACCCCGAGCATCCCGTTCAGGACCCAGATCACAGCCACCACCTGTCTTTGCGTCAGTCCAAGACCCAACAGACGATGGTGCAGATGCCCCTTGTCTGCCTGAAAAATCGGTCGGCGCGTCGCAGCACGCCGAATGATGGCCCAGGTGGTGTCCAGGATCGGCAAGCCCATGATGGAGACCGGTATCAGGAAGGCCAGCGTGGCGGAAAGCTTGAGGGCGCCCATTATCGAGAGGCAGGCTAACATGCAGCCCAGGAAGAGACTGCCGGTGTCTCCCATGAACATGCGGGCTGGATTGAAGTTGTAGCGAAGAAAACCAAACGCGGAACCACTGAGCGCTGCCAGCATGAGCGCCACCAGGACCTGCCCCTTCATGAGGCTGACGACACAGAGAAAACCGGCTGAGATCCCGGAGACCCCGGACAGCAGTCCGTCAAGGCCGTCAAGCAGGTTGATGGCGTTCGTCAGACCGATAATCCAGAAAATCGTGAGGCTATAGGAAAGCCAGTTCGGCAGATACACGATGCCGTAACGGAACTGGCCCACAAACTTGATCTCGATTCCAAAGTAGACAAAGACCCACGCGATCAGGAACTGACCCAGCAGCTTGACGCGCGCCGGGAGTGCCAGCAGATCGTCGAGCATCCCCAGCAAGACCATCAACGTGCCGCCCAGGAGCAGCCCGACCATCGCGCTGCGTGCCGCCTGGTCGCTGGGAAGCTGGTCACCCGCCGCGCTCAAAGCACCGGTAACCCCTCCGACGAACCGCGCGACGGGAGAAACCGCCTCTCCGAGAGAGAACCAGAGCGCGACGCCCACAGCAAAGTAGAAGCCGAGAAAGATCGACACGCCCCCCCAGCGCGGCACGGGCGTGGTGTGCACCTTGCGTGCGTCCGGCTGATCGAGGACACCGACTCGCGTTGCCAGGCGATACACCAGCGGGCAAAGCAAGGCGCTGAGCAACAGGGCACCGACCCAGACAGCAAGATAGGGAAGATACGTTGAGGACACGCCGAGATCTACCTGCCTGCTCGTTTCAAGGTGCCTGCTCGTTTCAAGGGAATGACTGGCTCACTATCCGGAAATCTTCCCCGTGACGGCGCGACGAATGCGCAACTCGCATCCTCCGGCCACGGGGGCCGCTATACTTCTCCGATATCC
>JAJXVI010000703.1 GCA_021782195.1 bacterium
CGATCAACACGGCGCAATCGACGATGCGGCCTTCCATCCGGACCTTCTCATAGCGGGCGTCAAGGAACAAATACGGAACCTCACGCAAAGGGCGCTCGCGCCAGGCTCTCAATCCGTGGCCCCAGTTTGCAGCGGCACGTCTCACCCCGCGCGCTTGAGAGTGAAATGTCCGGGCCGAAGCCGGGCACTGCAGGACGTCGATTCCGCGGCGAGTGGAGACTCCTTGGACATGCATCTCGGCCAGCGCAAGGTTGGCTGCCTGGTCGGTACGCGTCCCCTTCTCCATGCTTTCGGATAGAAGTCGCCCGAACGCACTTGCGGCACCTGGAAGGTCAGATCGCGAGGGTCGGGTGAGCATGGTCTTGAAACCGTTGGGGTAGTCACGCCGACCTGCAGTACGCTCATCGTACGCTGTGCCGAGGAACTGGGGCGCGTTCGAGTTTCGCAGCTTCATTGACCAGGATGCGGAAGCTACCGCCGGCGGCATCGAGGCCATTCTCGAGCAGGACAGCATAGGCCGCCTCCAATGGTCTGGTTTCGACTCGCATCGCCATGATGCGTATTCTCTTTTGTCGGTGTCATGGTGTCCCACCTGCCGACTCGCCGTTTTACCGGTCCGGTCCGACGATAGCGATGCCCGCTTTCGTCGACGGCCCGGCAGAACGCTTGACTGCGGGCAAGATAGAATTTACAGAAACGCACTGAAAGTTTCAGGGGTCCTTCCGGTTTCGAGCCGCTTCTCGTCACTCCACCCTGACGCCAGAGGCCTGGCCGAGCGCTCTGGGAGCGCGGACATTTCGGTCGTGTCTAGAGAGGGGACGAGGTGCTGCTGCGCGAAAAAATGGCCTGTGACTCGACAGGACCGTCTTGCCTTTCTTTTTCTGTTGTGTGCTGCAGCGGCCATCTGGTTGACAGACCGACGCTGGGACCCGGGTGACGATGGCGTCGTGGTTCTGTGCCTTCCACTGTTTGCCTTTCTTGTCAGGCCGTGGAGATGGAAGGACGAGTCGGTGGGCGTGCCCTGGTGGCCGTTCGTGGTCGGCACCGTGTTCATGATTTTGGGGCACGCGGTTACGATCATGGCCGTTTCAGTTGCAGGCTGGAACATGGCTCTCTGGGGATGGCTGTCCGCGCGTGCGGACAAACAGGTCTTTGCGCGTGCTTTGCGGCTCGCACCGCTGCCTGTTCTGTCGTTTCCGTGGATTCCGATTGACTGCGGGTTCTTGATCTGGTGGTTGAGACTGTTCGGGGCCTGGGGAATGGAGCAGTGTCTCGTGCTGCTCGACGTCAATGCCACGCGGAACCTGACGACCGTGACGACGCCCTATGGATCTTTTTCGGTCATCCGACAGTGCGCGGGGATCAATACCCTGCAGTCGATGACGATCGTGGGAACGGTCCTGGCGTATCTCAACCTTCGTTCGCGGACAAACTACTGGCGCTTTCTGCCGGTGATCGTTGGCGTGGCCATTCTGACCAACTCGATTCGCATCGTCGCCATCGGTCTCGTTGGCATCTTCATCGGCATGAAGTACACAGAAGGGGAGATGCACACCTGGCTCGGGTGGATCGTGGTCATGGCGGTTTTCGCACTGCTGCTCGACTACGTCGCCGAGCCACGCCTGCGCGTTCGTCGTTTCGTGAGACCTTCGCTGGAAGACTGGCTGCCCGGGCTGCGGTCGCCTCACTGACCGACCTCCACAAGAGGCCGTGCGGTCAGGAAGTCATCCTTTGTGGGGAAGGGTTGGGAGCGACTGTGTTGTCTCGCTGTTCGTCGTTGAGCGGTTGTCGCTTGCGCAGTCTTGGCACGCTTCTTGCGAGACTGTAGGCGTAGGACGGGGTCTTCTGGTCAAGGGCGGCCACCAGTCCGCAGATGATGGCGTGGATTCGGAAGATGGGCGGTTGCTGGAAGATGAACTCAAACCATCCGCTGATATGCAGGGATAGCAGACCGAAGAACATCGCGCACAACAGGATCCCACGCAGGGTGGGTTGCCGGAATCCCTGCGCCGCGGCAAGAAGGAACCGCAGGTAGATGGCCAGCAGAAGCGCGAGGCCGATCCAGCCCTGTTCGGCCGCTGTCAGGTAGTAGATGTTGTGACACACGCCTTCCTGCGCCAGCGGGAGGCCGTTGGGCCCGATGAGGTTTGCTTCCGAGTTGGTTGAGTCCGGGTCTTCGTAAAGGTGGGTGCTTCCCGAGTCACGATACTTCGGAACCGTGCTCAGTGTATACGAAAAGTGGTTGGGCCCCACGCCGAAGACGTTATCGTCTGCCATCGTCGTTGCAACCTGGTGGAACCAGAGCCGGAGGTCATCTCCGACTGCGGAACTGTCTTCACGCTGGACGTATGTGCCACTGGCCTTCAAGAGGCAGGCGCCGAGGGTTACGACGACCAGAAGCGCCATCAGTCGCGAGCCGGTGGAAGGGGCTCTCCAGGCCATGATGACAACGCAACCCGAGAGGCATATCACGGTTTCAGCGATTCCGCCGCGGGAGTAGGTGGA
>JAJXVI010000704.1 GCA_021782195.1 bacterium
TGTTACGCTCGCGGGAGGCTCGATGACCGGCCAGGGCCGCCGGCTCTATATCAAACTGTAGCCACTGAACCCGAGTACCAACCGCTCCCTGGAAATCGATCCCGAGCGGCCTCTGGCGTCACGAGGTATCATTTCCGCTTGCAGAATCGTCGCCCATCCGTGCCGTACCCTGGTGGCGTTTTTCATCTACAACCGATTCAGGGGGAAGGCGGCACGTCCGAGGGGGCTGGTGATCCCTGGGGGGGCCCGTCTGGTGCTCCTGCAGGGGACGTTCCGGTTTCGGGGACAGGGGGTTGACCACGCTCTTCGTGCGGCGCGGGCGCTCCGGCTGGCGGTGGGGGAGGGACGGCCGAGGATGGGGACGGGGGGGGGAGGGGACGGGGGGCTGCGTCAGTCCTCTCCTCGGGGCGGGAGGCCGAGGAATCGTCACGGGCGATACGTATTTCACGGTGGTGCATGTTCCGGTCCTGAAGGATGATCGCGCTGGCACCATCCCCGGTGGAGATCCTGGCAACCTTCCATGTACCAACAGAGTCTCCGCAACGCACCGATCGCATCTTGCCGCGAACGCGCAGAAGCGCGACCGTTTCCTGCCGACCAACGAAGACGCCAACGAGCACGATATCCGGTGTCGCGTCTGCAGGGCGAGCAGCGTCGGCTTCGGGTGCATCGCCGTTGGATGTATCCTGTGCGTTGATATCCGGAGTGACTGGCCTGCTCAGCGCGTGAGGGTCCGGAACAACTGAAGCTTTGTGACCGGAGCGTGAATCGTCTGGCTTCCACGGTTCGCCCTGTGGCTGGAACGTCAGGTGTCTATCCGTCGGCCCAGAATGAGACGCGCCCAGGCCCTTCACGCCCGAATCTCCCTGATCGGCGTGACGCGACGGGGAATGCCAGTTTGTACTGCTTGTGCGGTTCCCTTCTACGTGGAGCCTGGCAAGAAGCTGACGAGCCACCTGCTTGCCACCGGCAAAGAAGTACAACGCCACTGAGGTCGTCGTGGCGACCACGATGATAAACACGACCGGAGGCATTCCGAGGTGAAGTCTGCCACGTGGCGTCGACATGGATGTTCGGTTTACCCTGCGCGAGACAGATTCCTGCGTATTGATCGAAGGACACCGACCGATGCCCGTTCGCTTCCCGTGGTTGATCTGCTGCAAACGGCCTCGTGATTTCGCCGTACCGCGGGTACACTCCAGCTCGCGCAGACGTTCAGGTGCCGAAGGTTCGAGGCAGGTGCACCACCTGACGGCGACGCCCCCATGTTCCGGGTCGATGTTCAAAGTAGCCGGGGATGCGTGTGCCGCAAGTGATGCACGCACCGTCAAGCATCCGCCAGGTGGTGATTTCGTGCCAGTCGCGACCCACCAGAAGCTCGTTGCACGCCGGGCAGAAGGTGCTCTCTCCGGTAGGGTCGTGCACGTTTCCGAGGTACACGAAGCGCAATCCGGATTTTCGAGCCTGGTCTCGAGCTCGTTCCAGCGTTCCTGGCGGGGTAGGGGGACGGTCACGCAGTTTGAAGTCCGGGTGAAAGGCTGTGAAGTGAAGGGGGACGTCCGGCCCGAGGTTTTCCGCAATCCACTCGCTCAGGCGTGCGACTTCATCGACCGAGTCATTCTCACCAGGGATGAGCAGCGTGGTGATCTCAATCCACACCGCGCTTTCGTGACGCAACCAGCGAAGAGTAGCGAGCACGGGGTCGAGGTGTGCGAAGCAAAGTCGGTGATAGAACTGTTCGGAAAACGCCTTGAGGTCTACATTGGCAGCATCGATGAACTCGAAGAATTGAGGGCGTGCGTGAGCCGTGATGTACCCGGCAGTGACAGCCACAGTTTTCACTCCAGCTTCGCGACATGCCCGTGCGGTATCGATGGCGTACTCGGCCCAGACGACCGGATCGTTGTAGGTGAAAGCCACACTGCGACAACCGAGTTCACGAGCGGTGGCTGCGATTGTCCGGGGCAGTGCTTCTTCACTCAGGGCTTCCACTTCGCGCGACCGGCTGATGTTCCAGTTCTGGCAGAATCGACAACCGAGGTTGCAGCCTGCAGTTCCGAACGACAAAACCGCGGTGCCGGGAAGAAAATGGTTGAGCGGTTTTTTTTCGATCGGGTCGATGCAGAAGCCCGTACTGCGGCCGTAGGTCGACAGGCGCATGACCCCTCCGGCATTCTCGCGCACAAAGCAGAACCCGCGTTGACCTTCGTGCAGACGACACGCGCGGGGACAGAGGTCGCACTCAATGCGACCATCAGCAAGCGTGTGCCACCATCCGGCCGAGGGAGCGTCAAGCGATCCGGCGGTCACCATTTCCTCTGTCCTCTCCTGGAAAGCGCCTGCATTGAAGGAACATTCTGCTCCTCGAGTTTATTCTACCCTGTCTGCCCCCTGTATCTCGGCGTCGATGCGGTCAGGCGCCTCCTCGATCCGCTTCTGGACCGTTGCCGCCAGGGCTGGAATGTCGGCTTCCGTCAGGTTTGTGGTGGGGACGGTTTCCAGG
>JAJXVI010000705.1 GCA_021782195.1 bacterium
GGGCGAGGCTCAACAGGTTGTCGATGTTCTCGGTCAGGCGAGCCAGGTCTTCGGCCATCATCTCGAGTCCCTCGCCCACCAGTTCAGCGTTCCACTGCACGTCGTCGCCACGCAGACTGCTCAAGGTCGCGGTCAAAGATGCCAGGGGGGTCTTCAGGTTGTGCGAAAGTGATTCGAACAGCACCGTTCGCAGTCGCTCCGTCTCCTGCTGACGCGCGGCATTGAAGGCAACAAAGAGGAGACGATCACGATCAAGAAAGGTGTCATCATGATTCGCAAAAGCCACCATCAACCGCTCCTCCGCGACCCTGGACGAGTCCATGTGGGTCGGCAGGGCGACGAACAGCAGGCCATAGGATTGATTGCCCTGCGTCAACGGCAGAAAGACGTCGCGACGGTGGGGTTCCTCGTGTGTGCCCAGCACGTGTTCATGGGACACGCAGAACGGCCAGAGCGCGACGTCCCCTCGCTCAGACGGCGACGTTGAGAGGCCGACCGCCTTGACGTGCAGCGTCACCCAACCCGCAAAGCGCCGCGCCTGCACCGAATGCAGTGCTGAAACGTCCCCGATGGAGGCCAGGATTTCCACTCCCTCGCTCGGCCCTACCGCAACGGCTCCCCCACCCGTGCCCGTCGCGGCCCTCTCGCTGCTCCCACCCATGACCGTCCCGTCAGCGCGAACTCTGTACCGCACGACCGCGCAACCGACCGCCCGGGTTCCCTGCATGATAGGCTCCAAGACCGCAGGCAGTGCATCCTGCAGAGCGGCAAATCGTCCGACCGCCATGCTCGAAGCATACAACGCCTCGGTCTCCCGAGAACGCGCAACCGCCTCCTCCTCTCTAGCTCGCACCCGTCCGGTCATGCTGCCGATCAGCAAGGCAATCACGAGAAACACGAACAGCAGGATCCAGTCCGCGGGATCGCTGATCACGAACGTGAAATACGGGGGGAGAAAGAAGAAGTCCCACGCAAGAAACGACGTCACAGCCGCGACGAGGGCAGCACGCGTCCCCTCCGAGGCGGCCGCCCAGGCCACCACAAGCAGGAACACGAGACCAACGTGGGCTTTGTCAAGCGCGAGGACGTGGCGGCCCAATGAGAGCCCTGCCGTCGCCACGGTCACCCCGCCGACGGCCCGCAACACGCCGCGCACCCCCGCCTCCGGAACGACCCTTTCCCCCACGGACATGACGTCGTCACGGCGGCCGCCCCCACCCACCGGCCTCGCCTCCTGTTCCCGGATCACGCCACCGTATTCTTTTCGAAAGATGGGTGAGAAGCAGCCCCCTCTCTTGAAAGAGACTGAAGATCGGCGTGACAGGGATCTTCCACGACGCGCCCGGCGGCGTCGCGCACGAGCTTATGATCCCCGGGCGCCGGGTGGTAGCGCCATGCCTCGACCGGAATGCCCTCGCCCAGGTGCCGCTCAAAAACCTCGCGCACTTTCTCGGGGGTCATCTTGCAGTACCACACGTTTTCCGGGTAGACCACCATCAACGGACCGTGACCACACTGGCCAAGACACCCCGATTGATTGACACGCACCCGTGCGCGAAGCGCAGGGCTGCCGTTCACCAGGCGCTTGAGTTCCCCAAACACAGCCACGGCCGCACCGTCGGTCGGACACCACGTACCACTCGTGCAGACAAACACGTGTGCCTCGTAAGGAACGTCTCCTGACACGATATCCACCTCAACGTTCATTGCGCGACCTCTGCGGGCGCGCCTCCAGGGGGAAGGGGCGACAGGAACTTCGTGCTCGCCGAATCCGGCTTCCTCCCGTCCCCATCCTGGCATCGAAAGTGACCAGCCTTCCAGGTGCCACAAGTGCGTTCAGGCGACTTCCATCCTTCGGCCAGGGCAAGGTTGACTGCCCGGTCGGTACGCTCATCGTACGCTGTGCCGCGGAACGGGGCGGCGCGACGTCCGCACGCGCACAAAGCGGAGTGCGCGATGACGCAACGTCCTCACGCGCGTGACGGGAACGCGATGGCGGCGTCGACGGCTGTCTCCTCGAAGCGCCGTCGGAACCACCGAATGGCGCGGTCGCTTCCCACCAGTTTCTCGTGGGGCGCCTTCGTGCTGTCGAGGGGCCACTGCGAGAGCACGACGCGTCGGTCCTGCGCAAGAACGATCCGGTTGAAGCGTTCACTGAGGAACGCCGCGAACGCCCCAACAAGAGGCACGCGGTCGAGGGGGGACCGACGGTGACTGTCGAGGTAGAGCTCCGTGTGTTCCGCGTCAACCGGTACGAATGAAAGGGTCAGGGCGAAGGACGAACTCAGATAGTTCTGCCAGACGTTGGGGAAACGATACTCGATGTGCCCCACCGCGCGCCCCGGAAACTTCCAGAAAATGTGCTGTTCGTTCCACTCAACGTCGGGCGCGCGTCCGGAAGCAAACCGCCCGATGGTCGTGCGATGCACGAAGGGCACGTGTGCGTAGTCGAGCTGGTTCTCAACCGATCGCGTGTAGTGGGTGGCCCAGGTCTCGCGAAAT